>DZCT01000438.1 GCA_022736535.1 Desulfatirhabdium butyrativorans
GGAAGTAAGTAAATACAGGAAAGATAATCTGCCGGTCGCCGAAGTTCGTAAAAAATTGCTTGAATACGCCCGTAAAAACAACCGTCAGCCGAGTATTCTTTCAGGGCTGGTAAATGCAGCCGCTCTTGAAGACGGTGTGTCTGCAAAAGATGTGCTGACCGGCTGGCGTCTGATGCCTCAGCGTTTTACGCCGGACAGCGCAGCATTTCAGCAATTGGTTTACAATCAGGTAGGGGTTTACAAAGGACAGAAAGAAGCCTTTTCAAAAGTGTTCATCAACGGGCAATTTGTAAAAGGTTATCCGATGGGATTGGAACTGATGACGCTGCTGGGATCCAAAGAAGCAGGACAAATACTCGATGCTTCTGATGAACGGAAATATGAAGGATACGAAGCCGCCGCTTCCCAAGCCGGGAAAAAGCTGAAAACTTCTTCATCCGGCAATATCAACATCATCAAATCATGGCTTACTGCTTCTGACTTCATCAAGGACTCTTCGCAGCCGGATGAAAGCAGGCGCTTAAATACCTGTCTGGGTTTTTGGACTTATACCCGCTATATCAGCATTCTTTACGCCAAACAGTCCTATACCATGCTCGGTAAAGGCTTTAATATTCCGCCTGAAAGAAAAACCGCATGTATTGAACCTGCGCCCGCGCTTTATTCGTCTCTGGCAGAAGAGATCCGATTGCTTCTCTCCAATCTGAGGAAAAACAGACAGGGAGATATTTCTAAAGCAACGGCGCGTTTGGGTGAGTTTCAGAAGATTCTGAAAAGATGTCGGGACATTTCTCAGAAAAAAAAGCTTGTTAAAGCAGAGATTGATTTCCTGAACAATCTGGATGTTGATCTTCTTAAACTGATTGACGAAAAAGACCTTCCGATCATCGTGGATGTGCATACGGAACCGACCGGCGGCAATGTTCTGGAACAAGGGCTGGGATATCCGAAAGTTGTTGAGAAAAGTATCGGAAATGATACCGCACGGGGCGCTTTATTCACTTACTATGAATTCAAGCATCCCATGAAAGACCGTCTGACTGATGAAAAGTGGCGGGAAATGCTTGCAAATCCTGAAGCTATGAAAGGTATTGTTCTTTCGCCGGGAAGCACCGGAAAATATAATTTTCAAGAAAGACAATAGACATTATCGGAAATAAGTGGCTGTATCTCCCGCAGAGACATAGAGGGCGCAGCGCCTCTGAAGTTGCAGGCATAAGCCGTATTTCTTTCTTTCCTCCTTTGCGCTCTCTGCGTCCTTTGCGAGAACCTTTTTTGATTTTCGATAAAGTCTGATGCGTTGTCAAGGAGCACGGTGGGCAGCAAGCTGCCCACCCTACAACTCTGTCCCCTTTATATTTATCCGTTCTGTTCAAAAAACATACAAAAACAGGAGGTAAAACCATGAAAAAAATTACCGTCATTGTCCTTTTTTTTGCATTGCTTATCGCTCTCAGTCAGAAGAATGCCCGGACAGATTGCAGCAAAGGAAAAGAGCTTTATGAACAGGCGGTTTCTCAGAATAAGGATATCGCTCTCAGGATGAAACTCCTTGAGGCGTCTCTTGAAGAATGCAAAGATTTCAATGCCTACATTGAACTGGCAAAGGCTTATGAAGCGCAGTCCCAATTCAAAGAAGCTGAAAAAGCCCTGCTCGATGCCAAAAATGTCGCGGACGGCGATAAAGCAATGGCAAATGTTTTTTTCAGGCTCGGAACCGTTTATGAAAAGATGAACAGAGAAAACGAAGCCTTTTTCTGTTTTCGCAAATCCTATTCCTATCATCCTTATCCCAAAGCAGGAGAAAAAATAAAAGCTTTGGAACTCCGGCGGATGAATCAGGGAATGAGTTCCGCAGAAATAAAAGAGACGCTGAAAAGCTTTTCATACACAAGGGCGACTTTTCAGGTAGAACCCTCATTGGATTTGTATATCAATTTCGAGTTTGACAAAGCCAGTCTTGATTCAGAGGGTGTTTCTCAGTCAGATGAACTGGGAACCGCTCTGAGCGATCTGATTTTTAAAAACAATTCTTTTCTGATTATCGGACACACGGATAAGAAAGGGGAAAAACCTTACAATCAAAACCTGTCAGAAAAAAGAGCAGAGGCGGTTAAGGACTATCTGATACGCAAATTTTCAATCTCCCGGGACCGCTTGCAGACAGAAGGACATGGAGAAGAAAATCTGTTATATCAGGGGGATTCAGAGGAAGAACATGCTTTAAACCGCCGGGTTGAGGTGCAGTTGAAAAAATAATTTGCAATTTACAAAAATTATAAGAGAAAGGAGTCGGATGATGAAAAAAGTTTCAAAGTTTTTTGTATGGCTGTGGTTTGCATCGCTTGTCTTTTCTTTGTCTGCGTTTTCTCAGGACGGGAGAACAATGAAGCGGAACAAAGATGAACAGACATCCCGCATTGCTTTGGTTATCGGAAACGGCGATTACGGTTCCTCGCCCCTGAAAAATCCGGTAAATGATGCACGGGACATGACAGAGATTCTGAAACAGGTGGGCTTTGAAGTGATTCACAAAGAAAACGCCGAGCAGCGAGACATGGAAGCGGCTGTCCGGGATTTCGGGAACCGTCTGAAACGTAGCGATGTGGGGCTTTTTTATTTTGCAGGGCATGGAATGCAGATCAACGGCGTCAATTATCTGATTCCGGTCCGAGCAGATATTCAGAAAGAAAACGATGTGAAATATGAAGCTGTGGATGCAGGCAGGGTGCTGGATGAAATGGATGAGGCAAATAACAGGCTGAATATTGTGATTCTGGATGCGTGCCGGGACAATCCTTTTGCCAGAAGTTTTCGCACAGGCGCAAAAGGGCTGGCAAAAATGGACGCGCCCAAAGGCACGCTCATTGCCTATTCCACAGCCCCGGGGAGTGTGGCGGCTGACGGACAAGAAGGCAGAAACGGCATCTATACCAAATATCTGATGAGATACATGAAAGCCGAGGGGCTTAAAATCGAAGATGTGCTGAAACGGGTCCGTTCGGATGTGTCAGAAGAAACAGGGGATAAGCAGGTTCCCTGGGAACATTCTTCTCTAACCGGGGATTTTTATTTTGCCGGATCCGGAAGCGCAACGGTCGTCAAGCCGGGAACAGGACTTCAGGTAAAAACATCTCCTTCCGGCGCAAAGGTCTGGATAAAGGGCATTTACAAAGGCAGAGCGCCTGTAACGGTGAGAGGGCTTGAACCCGGCAACGTACAGGTAAAAGCAGGAGAGATGGAGGGATATAAGGATACTGAAGACACGGTTTATATCCAAAGCGGAGAGGAAACCGAATTCACGCTCTACTTAGATAAAATTGTTTCTGATCCTGAACCGGGGACGGTCTGGAAAGAACCGGCAACCGGCATGGAGTTTGTGCGGATTCCCAAAGGATGTTTCCAAATGGGGCAGACTGAGGAGGAAAAGAGCGAACTGATAAAAATTGTCGGGGAGGAAAAATATAAAGAACTTTTTTCTGACGAACTGCCCCGGCATCAGGTCTGTGTCAGCGATTTTGACATGGGAAAATACGAGGTTACACGGGGACAGTGGCGGAAATTTGTCAAAGAGGAGAAATTCAAAACCGACGCGGAAAAAGACGGAGGGGCATATACATGGACAGGCAGCCAATGGGAAAAAAAAGAGGGGATATACTGGGACAATTCCGGTTTTGACCAGAGCGACAGTCATCCGGTAAGCTGCGTGTCATGGAATGATGTGCAGGCATTTATTCAGTGGCTGAACCGGAAAAACAGCGGGAAATATCAATTTCGTCTGCCCACCGAAGCCGAATGGGAATATGCCTGCCGAGCGGGAACCCAGACGATCCGATTCTGGGGAAATAATCCGAATGACGCGTGCCGGTATGCAAATGTTGCGGATCAGGCAGCCGGAAAAAAATTCAACTGTACCGGAGTTCATGACTGCGATGACGGTTACAGTTACACCGCGCCCGCGGGAAGTTTCAGACCCAATCATTTCGGCTTATATGATATGATCGGAAATGTATGGGAGTGGTGTCAGGATTGGCATGGGAATTATCCATCGGGTTCTGTCACTGATCCTACGGGACCTGTATCCGGCTCGTTTCGTGTTTTTCGGGGCGGCAGTTGGAACGACTTTGCCGAG
>DZCT01000439.1 GCA_022736535.1 Desulfatirhabdium butyrativorans
AGTTTCCGGTATATGCGATGTGTTTTCCCTTTGTGCTGACCGACCAGCCGTCCAAGAGTTCGGCGGTATAGACATTGAGAATTTTTGCGTTGATAATCGCCAAATCCGCTTTTTCCTGACCCAATGCGACATTCATCACCGCTTCTGATTCCCTGAGATTCATCGCTTCACATAAGCTCATATTTTTTTCTCCCGTCCCGAATTTTTCGGGATTCCGATTTGAACAGCATTTTTTCACTTTACCTGTTCGTCTGATTTTGTTATAATTTTTTTTTATGCGTGCCGTGTTGGATGAAGAACACAAACAGGTCTGTCTTATTAAAATCTGTCTTGCTGAAACAGGCGCGAAAATTTTCATATTTCTATACACTAAAAACAGAAACAGGTCTATCTTCTTATGAAGATAAGGTGATGTGCAAGTTTTTTTCCCACAGAGCGCACAGAGCGGAAAAGACCACAGAGATCACAGCGTTTTTTTTAATCTCTGTGTTCTCTGTGGGCTTTTTAACCTCTGTGTTCTCTGTGGGAAAAAAAAATTTCCCACAGAGCGCACAGAGCGGAAAAGACCACAGAGATCACAGTGCTTTTTTTAATCTCTGTGTTCTCTGTGGGAAACCCTTTGAAAACAGGTTTTCGTGTTTCTGTGTTCGGAGATTTCAATTATGACCGGAACAATAAAAGTGGCATCAGGCGTGAATCATCTGGACCGTCTTTTAGACGGGCTTTATATCGGCGACAATGTGGTATGGCATGATGATTCCGGCAGTCTGGCATCTGTGTTCTGTCTCAATTTCATTCAGGTATCCCAGACAGAGAAAAAACCGATTATTTATGTAAATTTTGACCGTTCTCCCAAAAATATGTTTGACAAACTCGGCGCTCTGGTAAACAATCCCATGCTCACGATTCTGGACTGCTTTACCTACGGAAAAGGCGCAGGCTCAAATGTTTTTCTGAAATTTTATGAACACGCGGAACCCCGCCATTCCTGTCGGATTATCCGGGTGGAAAAACCTCGGGAAGTGGATGCGGTCATGGATGCCCTTTACAACACACACTCCGAAATGAAAGGCGACGTCCGATTTGTTTTTGAAAGTCTCACCGGTATGCAGGAACTTTGGGGCGGAGAAGAGCATATTCTCAATTTCTATTCCCATTCCTGCCCCCGTCTGTATGAGCTGAATACGATTGCCTACTGGATAATGGAAAAACGCGCCCATTCCGCGCATCTCCGGGCGCAGATCAATCAGATTGCACAGGTTGCCATCGGTCTGTCTGTCAAAAGAGGCACCACCTCGCTGACCATTCTGAAAGCGGAAAAGCGGAACCTCGAAGCCCAGAATAAGCCCATTGTTTACTGGACCAAAGACCTGAATATTTCCTTTGAATCTGAAAAGCGAAGCACCGGCGGCATTGATGTCGGGACGCGTCTGAAAGAACTGCGGGTCCGGCGGGGGCTGTCTCAGACCGAACTGGCAAAGCTTGTGGGCGTAACCTCCAGCAGCATATCGCAGGTGGAAAGCAACCTGATTTATCCGTCTCTGCCCGCGCTGATCAAAATCGCCGAAGTTCTTTCCGTGGAAGTGAGTTATTTTTTTCATGACAGAACAAAGGAAAAAAATCGCACGGTGTTTCCGGAAACAGAAGCGGTCAGCATAAAATTGCAGAACATTCCCGAAGGAAGCGCGGATGCGAAACTGCTGATTCCCATTGACCTGAAAACCCGTGCCGAACCTTATCTGATAGAAATTATGCCGAATAAAACTTTGCCCTTTCATTTTTTTATTCATAAAGGCGAAGAAATCGGCTATTTGCTGTCAGGGCGGCTGCAATTTACTTCTGAAAAGGAAATTCAGACGGCAATTGCCGGCGATGTGATTTATCTGACATCCGAAGTCCCGGCTCAGTGGAAAAATCCGGGACCCGATATCGCCAGACTGATCTGGATCAAGATTAACTGACTGGAATACTGTATATTTTCAGCCACGAATTGACACGGATTGTTGCACAAACAGACAACACGAATTTTTTTTCTGAATGAATTCGTGCTTATTTCGTGAAAAATTTGTGTTCATTCGTGGCTCAAAAAAACAGCCTGTATTTCAAAAATGTTCGGCGGAGGATACTTCATGAAAAATAATACAAAACGATGGGCAGTTTTTCTTGTTTTTCTGTCCTTGCTGGCAGGATGTGCCACCGTTCCGACCATTAGTGATGAGGAACAGAAATTACTGAGCGAAATCGCAGAACTGCTGGATACCAATATTGAAAATGCGGAAGGCAAAATTGAATTTGATCCTGAAACTGCTGCCGATGTTCAGGGGCTTGTCAAGCTGCTTCATGAAAAACGAAAGTTTGTCAGACAGGTTGAATCCGGCGAAATTCCGTTTGATCCTGAATCCATGAGGCAAATTGCCGTTGAGGTAAAAAAAATTGAGGCAAGTGTTCGGCGTCCTGTTGAGAAAACATGGTCAGCCGATATTTATTTCGGTCTCGGAAAATATAAAATTGAGGATTTGTCAGAGCATGAAACAGAAAATTTTAAAGGATTTATCCGTGAATTTACGGAGATCGGAACCGGAATACTGAAAAAGCTGCCGCTGACAAAAGAGCTTGTCATTTTCATCAAAACTTTCGGCTACGCGGACGGAACCGCGCTGCTTTCAAAGACAAAAAACGCGCTGATGAAAAACATGAGTGAAAAGCTTCCCCGGTCCCGGTCCGAAATGAAACAGGTTTTAAACACAGAAATTTCCCGTCGCCGTTCCCAATCTGTCAATGACTGTGTGCGGACCGAACTGAATGCCGGTCTGAAACATCCGCAGGTCAGTTTCGGCAAGCCTCGGATTGTCAGCATGGGAGAAACATATCCCTATCCTGAAGATACGGTTTCTCCGCCTTATCGGGCAAAAGATGAAAGACGGCGGGTTTGCAAAGTATATATGACGATTACGGTCAAAAATCGCTGACGCGGGAAACATGCATAAATGTCGGGGCTGAGAGCTTAAGCCTGCTGAAGCAGGCTCTTTATGCACAGCACGCTTCAGCGTGCTTGAGCTTTCAGCCGGGCGATTTATCGCCCGGTATTCTGAAAGCAGGCTCTTTCCTAAATGCACAGCACGCTTCAGCGTGCTTGAACTTTCAGCCGGACGATTTATCGCCCGGATATTCAAAGGAAATAAAGATATGCCAACATCCGCCTGCGGCATCAACTGTGATGTCTGCAAACTGAAGCTGATGGGAATCTGTTCAAGCTGCGGAGCGGGAAAAAGTCCCGAAGCCCGGAAAAAATTGGAAGCCCAGAACAGAATTTTCGGAAACACCTGCGCTATTTTATCATGCGCCTGTATGAACAACCTTTCCTATTGCCTGAGAGACTGCCTTATGTTTCCCTGCGACAATTTCCGTGCGGGTCCCTATCCTTTCAGTCCGGGTTTTCTGGCAATGCAGGAACGGCGGCGCAGGCAGACGCCTCCCGCGCTGACGCATAACAACACGCCGGTTGCGATTCCTCCGGAATATTGGGAGTTTTTAGAGAAAAGAGATGTGCATCAGCTTTGCAATTTCACGTTTGCCGAACCCCATCCTTCCGGCGGACTGCTGTTCCGCTTCTTGCAGGAAGATATACTCATAGACACAAAAGAGCGATGTCTCAGGCGTTTAAAAGAAGGAATTTGGGAAAAAACAGAAGACCCGCTGCTTGAACTGATAACGCTGCTTTATTTCAACAATGTGAAATCCCTTCTTCCGGTCGGCAAGGATATTGTGGGCGTGAACGATCTTAAAGAAGCTCATTTTTTCAGAGGACCGCACACGCTTAAACTTTCACCGCTGCTGGAGCGTTACGGAAATGATCCGAACGGTTTCAAAGACGCTGCCGAATATCTCGGCGGCAAAGCTGTTGACATGGCAACTTCGGGATACAGGCTTTTACCTTTTCCCAGAGTGCCGCTGTATTATCTTCTCTGGAAAGGTGATGATGAATTCAAACCGAAAATCTCCGTTCTTTTTGAGCGTTCTATCGAAGACTGTTTTGAGGCAGATGCGATCTGGGGATTGGTGACCCGGGTTTCTTTCGCGCTGTTGAAGGGACCGGCATGTTAGCGCCG
>DZCT01000440.1:0-2232 GCA_022736535.1 Desulfatirhabdium butyrativorans
CTTTCCGAATGGTTGATGCAATAGCTGATGTCTTTTCCGCGCAGGAGATAATTGATTGCCAAATAAATCCCGCCGATTTTGGCAGTTCCCAGCCAAGTGAGAACATGATGATGGGTATTGTGCGCCAGAATCGCCACCCGGTCGTATTTCTGCACGCCGAGATCCGCCAGCGCATTGGCGACCTGATTGCACTCGTCTTCCAGTTGGGAATAGCTGCGCTGCACATCGCCGAAGATGAGCGCGGCTTTGTCCGGGAAGTGATAGCGGGTGCGGCGGATCATGTCCGCGATCACCCAGCGATTTGCCCGATTGTAGCGAGTCAGCAGAAACTCGATGTTTTCTTTGTTCAAAACACTGTATCTTGCCTTTTCCGCGTCTGACAGAGGGCTTATCATAATGACTCCTTTCAATATCTTCTGAGGAAACGCCGTTTAATTGTTAGCCGATACCCTAAGACATTACGCGACAATTCAGAGTTTGTCATAGTCTTCAGGTTCGGCATCCGGAACTTTTGACAATACTTCCTGAAATTTTTCCCAAGAGCCGCGCGCTGCCCGCTCTTTAAGATAGTCTTTTGTCATCCATGCAGAAATTTGTGCGGAAAGTGCGACGGTAACGACCTGATCAAGAGATAACTGCTCTTTTACAGCAAATTTTTCGACCTGCCGATATAAAGCGTCAGGAAGCTGGGCGGTTAATGTTTTCATATCGGAATTATAACATCTCCAGAACCGTTGCCAAAGACACGCCGCCCCCGCCGCAGAGGGTCGCCAATCCCAAAGTTTTGCCTCTTTTCTTCAGGGCATGAAGCAGCGTGACCATGAGACGGCATCCGGTTGAGCCGACCGGATGTCCCAGACCGCAGCCGGAGCCGTTGACATTCGTGATCTCGCGGTTGATGCCGAGTTCACGTTCACATCCGAGATATTGGGCGGCAAATGCCTCATTGAGTTCAATCAGTTCAAAATCTGCCATTTTCAAGCCGGAGCGCTTCAATACGTCTTTTACTGCCGGAATCGGACTCAATCCCATGACTGAGGGATGACAGCCCCCGCGCCCGACAGCCTTGATTTTTGCGATAGGCGTGAGTCCCAGTTCTTTTGCTTTTTCCGCAGACATTATCAGCATCGCACTCGCACCGTCATTCACGCCGGATGAATTTCCTGCCGTTACTTTGCCGCCCTCCGGCAGAAACGCAGCCGGCAACTTCGCCAAATCAGCCATTGTCAAGCCCGGACGGAAATGCTCGTCTTTGTCGAAAATCAGGGGCGGTTTTCCTTTTTTCTGAAAAATTTCAACCGGTACGATTTCATCTTTAAAATCGCCGTCATTGGTTGCCCGCTCCGCGTTATTATGACTCCTCAGCGCAACTTCGTCAATTTCCTCGCGAGTCAGATTATATTTGTAAGCAATCAGTTCAGCGGTAACGCCCATGATATAAGGCTTGCCACGGAATTGCTCTACAATCTCGCCGTCTTTGACCGGTCCTTTTTCCAATCCGGGAAGCACGTCGGAACCGGCATGAAGCACATGAATAATATCATCCATCAAGACCTGATCCTGAAAACGGCATCCCCAGCGGGCATTGGGTACGGAGTAGGAAATGCCGGACATCAGTTCCATGCCCCCGGCAAGAATAATGTCCGCCATCTCCGCCTGAATCATTGCTGTTCCTGAAATAACGGCTTCCATTCCCGAAATGCAGGCTCTGTTCATGGTGACGGCAATGACGCTTTCGGGTATGCCCGCCATCAGCGCGGAAATACGGGTGACATTCAGCGTGTTGGACGGCTCACGGCAGCATCCGAAGCGCACATCCGCGATCAGCGCCGGATCAATGCCTGCCCGCCTGACAGCTTCTTTCATCACAACGCTTCCCAGCGCGGCGAGATGCAAATCTTTTAAAGTTCCGCCGAATCTGCCGATTGCCGTGCGGCAGGCTGATACGATGACTACATCTTTCATAAATGGGGTGTTCTCCTTTTTTATCTCTTGTTTCTCGTTTCTCTCGTTCCCGCGCCTCTCGCCCTCTCGTTCCCACGCTCCGCGTGGGAACGTCGGAGTGCATTTTTGCAAAAATACCCGTTTTATAAGATCGGTTTTGCTCTCTGGAACAGACGCAGAGCGTCCGATCTGCATTCCCACGCGGAGCGTGGGAACGAGATGCCTTCTGCGCCTTTGCGAGAACTTTTTTGTCTCTCGCAAAGCACGCTAAGAACGCAAAGGAAAAAA
>DZCT01000440.1:2332-4102 GCA_022736535.1 Desulfatirhabdium butyrativorans
TGTCCGAACAGCAGCACAGGCAGACAGGAATGCTCAATCGCGCCGTACATGGCATTCATAAGGTCTCTGGGTGAAATATCACTCCGAATCTCGCCGCGAGTCATGCCCTCCTCGATGATCTCCCGTGTCAGCTTTGCCCAATATTTGTGGATTTTGTAAGTTTCGCTCTCAAAATATCCCGGCAGATTCCGAACTTCTAACAGCAAAATTCTGGCAAAAACCGGCTCGGAAGTATAGATATAGAACAAATCCCAGATGATTTTCCGCAGCTTGCTGACCGAGCCTTCAATGCCTTTCAAATCAAAATTGACCTGCTCCCAGTAGTGTTCGACAAATTCCTTCAGAACCTGAAAGAGCAGATTACGCAATTCTCCGAAATATTTGTAAATAAGTCCTTCGTTTACGCCGGCTCTGTTGGCAATGTCCGCCCATGTGATGGCAGCAAATTCCTTTTCTTTCAACAGCGATTTGAGCGCGTCCATAATTTTCTGTCTTCCCGGAGGAGAAGAACGGGGTTCGGATTTTGGGATTGTTATTAAATCCGGCATGGCATTCCTTAAATATTTATCAGATAGGTATATCATACCTACTTTGATAATATAGGATTTTATGATAATTTTACAAAGGTAAGTAAAACATACTTAAAAGTTTTGCGCTTGTCAAGGGAAAAATGTGTCTGCTGTTTTTTTTACCACGAAGGGACACGAATGTTTCCCGAATGAAATGCACGAATTTGTTTTCGGCGGATTGCTACAAATATTCCGCTACTGCGCTACAAATATCTCGCTCCTACGGAGCTTGTGTGATCGCTGTAAATCTGCTACAAATATGATGCCCCTACGGGGCTTGTCTGGTCGCTGTAAACCTGCTACAAATATGACTCCTTACGGGGCTTTCGCTCTGCCGCCTCAGAAGCTCCGTAGGAGCGTCATATTTGTAGCAGAAAATATCCCCCCCGCACCCCCTCCGTAGGAGTGACATATTTTTGTAATATTTCACTCCTGCGAGGCTTGTGCAATAAGTGCTTGACATATCACATCTCCTGTAATATAAAAGAGTTTTACCGAAAAAGAAATGTAGGGGCAATCCCTGTGGCTGCCCTGCCCGAGCGGGTAAAAACAAAAACAGGAGGTAATTTTCATGTCAATTGATCCGAAAGTTTTTTACAATGCCTGTTATCCGAATAAAACATTGGATGTTTCAAAACCCGAAGATAAAAAATTTTACATTGATTTTTCCCCGGTGCGCGGGGCAACGGTCATTGATGATGTCATCAGCACGATTACATGGGCAGATGAAAAAGCAACCTGCCAGTTATTCACAGGACATACCGGCTGCGGCAAGTCAACCGAGTTGTTAAGGCTCAAGTATCTGTTAGAAAAGGAAAATTTTCATGTGGTGTATTTTGAAATCAATTCGGTTCTGAATATGTACGATGTGGATATCAGCGATATTTTTATTGCCGTTGCTTCAAAGGTAATGGAAAGTCTCAAGCCTTTGGAGTTTGAAATTAAACATGAAACCGGTTTGAAACCCATATTGAAAGGATTGTTTGAACTTTTAAAACAAGTGGGTATTACCATTCCTTTTGTACCTCTTTTATCGGTCAATCTTTTCAGTTTGCTGGAAAAACTGAAAGACAGTCGGGAAATCCGAAGCAGATCGCGGCAATATCTGGGAACTCAGATAGACAATGTTTTAAATGCGGTGAATCGGGAATTGCTGGAACCGGCAAAACTTTTCCTTGAAAAGCAGGGCAAAAAAGGATTG
>DZCT01000036.1 GCA_022736535.1 Desulfatirhabdium butyrativorans
TCGGGGTTCGCAGGCTCACCCCAACCTACGAAATTGTTAACTTAATGCCATTGGGCGTAACCCCGCCCTACCGCTTTGTCAAGTTTGATGTTGTTTGCAGAAATCTGTCCCCGGCAAGGTGGGCAGCAAGCTGCCCACCCTACACTACACAGGCGGCGGGGGCGTAACCCCGCCCTGCCGCTTCTTTTGTGTTTTTCTCGGATTTCGCGGCTTCGTGTTTCAGTTTCCGCATCATTTATTTATTTAACAAATAATAATGAAATAAATAGGATATGTCAAGCCGGGAATCATCGGAGACTCACAATAAAATATTTGTTTCTTGAAAAAGTCTTAAATATCGTGTAGGTAAAGCAGGTTATAAAAAATTTGAATCACGAAAACACGAAACTTGCAAATGATGAACCACGGTAGGGCGGGGTTACGACCCCGCCGCCGGCGAAACACATCGGACAACGACGCCGGGCGACAAATATAAAAGCTTATGAAAAAATTAGAAGAAATTACTTTGCTTTATGAAATCAGCCAGACGCTCAACGAGCATCTTGACCTGAAGAAATCTCTGTATAAGGTGCTGGCGATTCTCTCGAACTCAATGGACATGGTACGCGGCACGATTACCATTCTGCATCCGCTGCGGAATGAAATCATCATAGAAGTGGCGCACGGCATTTCCGAGACGGCTATTAAAAATGTGAAATACAAATTGGGCGAAGGCATTACCGGAAAAGTCATTGAAAGCGGCGAGCCGACCGCCATTCCCAAAATCAGTCAGGAGCCTTTATTTCTCAACCGCACGGATTCCCGAAAAAGCCTCAGAAATCATGAGGAAATTTCATTTTTATGCGTTCCGGTGAAAAACAACCATCAGGTCATCGGCGCGTTGAGCGTGGACAAACCTTTTGATGAATCCTATTCGCTGGAACAGGGCATAAAGCTGATGTCCGTGATTGCCACCATGGTGGCGCGGCATGTGATCAAACTGGAAACCATCCGTTTGGAAAAGGACCGGCTCCGGGAAGAAAACAAACGTCTGCTGGGCGAACTCGAAAACAAATACCGCGTCAACAACATCATCGGCAACAGCAACAAGATGCGGGAAGTTTTTCAGATGATTTCGCAGGTTTCCAAGAGCAACGCGACCGAGCTGATTCGGGGAGAAAGCGGGACAGGCAAAGAATTGGTTGCAAATTCCATTCATTATAACAGCCCCCGTGTAAAAAATCCTTTTGTAAAAGTCAATTGCGCCGCGCTGCCGTCAAACCTGATTGAAAGCGAACTCTTCGGGCATGAAAAGGGCGCGTTTACCGGCGCGGTCAGGCAGAAGCTGGGAAAATTCGAGATTGCCAACAAAGGCACGATTTTTCTTGATGAAATCGGTTCTATCGGTCTGGATGTTCAGGCGAGTCTTCTGCGCGTGCTTCAGGAAAAAGAGTTTGAACGGGTGGGCGGAAACAGCACCATCAAAACCAATGTGCGGGTGATTGCCGCGACCAACAAAAATCTGGAACAGGCTGTGGAAGAAGAAACATTTCGGGGAGATTTGTATTACCGCCTGAATGTGTTTCCCATTTATCTGCCGCCCCTGCGGGAACGCAAAACCGATGTGCTGCTGCTGGCAGATTATTTTCTTGAAAAATATGCCCGTGAAAACGACAAAGACATTCGCCGCTTTTCCACGCCTGCCATTGACATGCTCATGGCATATCACTGGCCCGGGAATGTGCGGGAACTTGAAAACTGCATCGAGCGGGCTGTGCTGCTGTGTGAAGAGGGCGTTATCAGCGGCTATCACCTGCCGCCCACGCTGCAAACCGGCAAGGCCTCGGACACGCTGCCCGCGCTGTCTATGGAAGAAGCGGTTGCCAATCTGGAAAAAGAAATGCTGATTGACGCGCTGAAAAACACACAGGGAAACATCACACAGGCGGCGGCGCTGCTCAAAACAACGGTAAGGATATTTGCATATAAAGCCAATAAATACGGGATTGAATATTCGTATTACCGTTAAAGAAAAGAGTCAGCACGAAAAGCACGAATCGTGTCCCAAATTAAAAAATGGATTGAATGCTGTAGAGCGATTTTTCAAATCGCTTTAAAGCGAATTAAAAATTCGCTTTACCGGGCTCTCGTGTCCTAAATCAAAAAATGGACTGTTGGTATTATTTAAAAATCATCTGGACGGCAACTGCTTTCATCCTGCTCTGCACAACGGCTCTGATTCTGTGGAGAGTCAGAGGCGTTCTGAGCTGGAAACGCTCTTTAAAGGCAGAATTGAAAGAACTGGCAAAAGCCGCTGAAACCGCGTCGCCTCCGAGAAAAGAGGCTGTCCGGCTTGTTGAAGAGCGATGCAGCGCGGTTTTCCGCTCCGCTTCGCCGGAAATCGCTGAAATACAGGATGTTTCCGGATTTGTTGTTTCTATTGCCGCGTGTTTTCATCCGCAGTCGGAACGCCCCGAACTTCAGGTCTCCGTGGGACGCCTTCTCCGAACCCTTGAAAAATCGTTAGAGCGATTCGACTGCATTCTCAAACGCCCCGGCTTCAAGCGGCTCGGCGCGGTCAGCATTCGGAATATCCGGGCTGCATACAGCCGGTATCTGCGGATTTCTTCGTCTCCGGCATGGCAGTGGTTTTTCCGGCATCAGAAAAACATCCGCCGCTTCTCCCAAGTCCGTCTGATTATTTTCCCGGACCCCTTCACATGGCTGGCGTTTCTTTCCCATCATCTGACGATTCTGATGCTGATCAAATATCTGATGGCAGACTTATATCTTTTTTTCGGGAAACTGGCATTGGAGGCTTATGATGAAAAAGAGCCGGTCATTCAGGAACAGAGCGAAGCGGAACTGGAAGACACGCTCAAAGCATTGGATGAAGCAGCAGAGCAGGCGGAATCCTGCGCTGATCCCGGAATCTGTGACATACGGAAGCGTATTGCAGGCTTTCCGGCAATGATAAAATTCGGACCTTCTTTTGAGGAATGGAAACAGGCAGTTTACGACGCGGCGCTGATTATTTCAAAAAAATATTTTCCCGAATCCGAGACGCCCCTTGAAGAGGCGATGATGGGTCCCTTATTGGAAAGAACAAGAGAGTGGATCGGAATCTTGCTGAAAGGAGAAGATTTTTCTTTTATTCGGAGAACTTATAAAATGCGTCTGGAAACCCTGTTCCGCGCCAAAAATTTATCCGACACCTTTATGCCGAAATCGGTCCGAAATTTTTCCGCAACAGTCATGAAAACTTACGGATGGGCAAAATGGCCCCTGAAAATTTACCGGATGATTAAAGACGTGTCACCTTGGGGAATCACAATGGAAGTCGGATGGATGGCTGCCAAAACATCGGGACGAGCTTATATTTCCGGAAAAGTTTTTGACAAAACCTGTAAAGAGTTGGAAACTGTTTACAGGGATTCACGGATGTTAAACCCTCAAAAAAAAAATAAAACAGACAGTTAAGAAAGAATCATGCCGGTATCTCCATGCCTGTGCAAAAAAGATTTGATTATAACTGTATTCAATGATAGACTTTTGAGAAAAAATCAGTGACATATTTATTCAAAAAACTCAGTTCCCTATCTGACCGCTTTTGTCGGCGTTTTCCGTTGAGAATCGGGCAGATAAATCAAGGATCGGGGAGATTTCAAATTCCCCTTTTTTAAAGGGGGATGAAGGGGGATTTTTCCGCCGCGGGGTTCAAATCCCCCCTGCCCCCCTTTAAAAAAGGGGGGGGTGTTACGGAGAAACTCCCCGAGTCCTCAGATATATTGAATTTGGAAAAATACCGTTAAGGGAAAAAAATGATGAATAAAGCACCGGAGAAAAACAGCAACGAAAATGAAGCTTACGAAGACAGCGCCGAAAATATAACAAAAGAACCGTCTCAAAATCATTCGGATTCCAAGCCGGATACTTATGAGGCAACGGTCGCCATATCAAGAGAGGAACTTGAAGCGCTCGGGCTGCGGGCAAGCCTCCCTGAGGAACCCGAGGAGCCGGAATCGGAATCGGGAAAATATGAGGCAACCATTGCCATTTCCAGAGAAGAACTGGAAGAACTGGGGCTAAAAATGAGCCAGCCCGATCCGGAACCGGAAGTTGAAATTCCGGATTATGAGGCAACCATTGCCATCTCCCAGACAGAATTGGCAGAACTCGGGCTGCGCATAGATCAGGCTGAACCTGAGCCGGAATCTGAAGCTGAAAAAGACTATCAGGCGACTGTTGCCATCTCCAAATCAGAATTGGCGGAACTCGGACTGCGCATAGATCAGCCCGAAGCCGAATCCCATCCTGCGGAAAGCGAATCTGACAATGAAACTCCGGCCCCGGATGCGGACCCGGCTGCTGAGGAAGAAACGCTGAATTTTGATATTGAAACCTACGCGGCTTCGGAATTAGAAAGCGAATATTATCAGAACGCTGTCAAAAAGGACCACGGAACAGACAAGTACAGGTTTCAGAAAAGAATTGTTTCCGGGGGCATGGGTTCGATTCTCAAAGTGCTGGATCAGGATTTGCACCGCACGCTGGTGATGAAGGTCATCCTTCCGAAATTCAAAGGCAATAACGATACCTTAGAGGATTTTATCGCCGAAGCCAAAATTACAGGTCTGCTTGAACATCCCAATATCATTCCGGTGCATGAACTGGGGCTGACTCAGGATACCGGACTTTTTTTCACCATGAAGCTGGCGCAGGGCGAGGCTTTGAACGACGTCCTCAATGAAATCAGACAGGGAAATCCTAAATATGTTGAAAAATATAATACTTATCATCTTCTCAGTATTTTTCGGAAAGTCTGCGATGCGGTCTCCTTTGCCCACTCCAAAAACATTATCCACCGGGACATCAAACCCCACAATATCATGGTCGGAGAATACGGAGAAGTGCTGCTCATGGACTGGGGGATTGCGAAATTTGTCAGCGATCCGGGAAAAGAAAGGGGCGATCCGGTTCTCAGAGAAATCCGCAAGGATATTCTGAATCTCGGCAAAGGCAAAAAAGACGATGTGATCAAAGGTTCTCCGACGTATATGTCGCCGGAACAGGTCGCATGCAACCCGAACCGGGTGGATAAAAAGAGCGATATTTTCCTGCTGGGCGCGACGCTGTATCATATCTTCACCTTTGAAGCGCCGTATTTCGGCAAAAATATCGTTGAAATTCTTCACAAAGCCGAAACCGGGGACCTGGTGCATCCCCAGCTCAGAAATCAGGGCAGGCAGATTCCTGACGAAGTATGCCGCATCATTCTCAAAGCCATGGAACACCGCAAGCAGGACCGCTATCCCACGGTTGAGGACATGGCAAAAGACATAGACGATCTGATTTCCGGGAAATGGTCGCGTCAGGAGAAAAAAATCTTTGAATCCGGCGAGATGCTGATGCGGGAAGGAGAAGACGGAGAAGAGGCTTATCTGATTGTAAGCGGAAAAGTGCAGGTGATTAAAGAAACCGGGGGGCATCGGATTGTGCTTGCCACGTTGAAAGAAGGCGATGTGATCGGCGAAATGTCGCTGATTACAAAAGAAAAAGTCACCCGCTCCGCCAGCGTCGAAGCGCTGGAGACCACCGAAGTGGCGGTGCTGACCAAGCATGTGATTTCGCAGAATCTGAAGAAACTGCCGCCGTACATGGAAAAGATTGTCTCCACGCTTACGGACCGGCTCAGGATTGCCAACACCAACATCCATCCCCATGCTGCCAGCGACTGCACCTATCTGATCCTGAAACAGTTGCGGATGATTTTCAAGGACAGATCCGGCGGCAAAGCGCGCAGGCTGAAGGTTCCCTATCAGGAGCTTAAAAAAGAAATCTCGGAAGATTTGGGGATTGCGGCGCAAAAGGTGGAAAAAGTGCTGTTAAGGGCAATTGAAACCAATCTGGTTGAAAGCAGAAAAGAGATGCTTCAGATTCCTGATATAGATGAACTGGCTCGCATCACGGAGTTTGCAAGGTCGCAGAAGTAGGAGCAGGTTGCAGGTTGCTCGATTTTAAAATAAAACCATTTTTTTTAAGAAAGGAGTTTGAAGGCATGTTTAAAAAGTATTTTTCAACGGTATTATCGCTGCTCGTTGTTTCCGGTATGCTCGTTCTTGCCGGATGCAGTTCTTCTTCCGACAGCAGCAAAGGCACGATAACGGTCTGCAACACAGACGATGAGGAATATATTGTGGAACTTTATCGGGACACTGATGACAAGCTGGTGAAAAAATTCTCGTTGGATGAATGGTATGACCTCGGCGGGGATCAGTGCGACGATTTCAGCGATGTGGACCCGGGACGCTATTACATCGTGATATATGAGGAAAACACTGATAATACAGATGAAACAGAGAGTTTTTATCTCGGCGGCGATGAGCATAAGTATTTTACCATTGCAAGCCCCGGGGAGATTACCGAGGATTGATACCGAATCGCTATTGAAAATATGCAGATAATTTTAACAGGGATATACAGGATTTCAAAAGAGTTATCCTTTCAATCCTGTTCATCCCTGTATCCATCCTTATACAGGATATACAGGATACTGATTATCCTGTATATCCTGAAAATCCCTGTTGAAAAATTTTCTTTAACAACCGTTTCCGCTTTTTTTCAGATTCTTTATATTTTTCGCAGACATAACTTTGAAGCTGTCTGTCAAGGCAGCTCATAACGTGGCCTTCAGCGGCGCGATTTTTTGCGTCCGCTGGAAGGCATGGTTAGGCGTTTTTTGCATATGTTCCAATGAAAAAGGGCTTGCCAGATGCAAGGGTTACAATTTTTGTCTCTAATTCTCGTAAACCCGAGTCATTTGCAATTTTTGTGAATTGTGACGGCGTTACCAGTTTCATAATTGATTCTAATGTTTTTAGACTTTCATATTTACTTTCAGATACTTTAGTCGATTTTTTGGAGGGCAATTTTGGATTACTAAAAAAAAGCTTTTTTTCCTTTGCGTCCTCTGCGAGCTTTGCGAGAACCTTTATTATTTCTCGCGAAGGACGCAAAGAGCGCAAAGAAATTTTATTATAAAATAAAATTCATACAGCAAACCCTGAACAGATGTCAAGCCAAATTTAAAAAAATGACAGCCGCATCGCCGTGACCGCAAACACGGCGCCGGCATAGTTTAATCCTTCACACTCTGTCGTTCCCGATCAGGGCTGCAGAGACATCACATCATCAGTCCCCGGCAAAAATCACTTTCACCCCTCCGTATATCCAAGGCCCGGGCATTGTGTATCCGCCTTCTGTATAATCTTCATCAAAAAGATTGTCCGCTTTTACCCATGCCTCAATGTTCTTGGAAATTTTATAAGTAATCGCCAAATCCGCAACGGTGAAACGATCTTCTTTCCATTTTATCTGATTGAAATTTATATCATAAAGAGGCACGGTTTTCTCATCTGTCCACCCGATTCTGCAAAATGCCGTCAGTTTTTCAGAAGGATAAAAACAGGCTGTGATATTTACTTTGTTTTTCGGAAAATGTTCTCTGTCCGCCCATTCCCCTGTAACACTTTCTTTATATTCAGGATTGGTATGGGTATATGCAATACCTGCTTTGAAATATCTGCATGGCATTATATTCAGATAGGCTTCAATTCCCTGACTTTTGGCTTCCGAGGCATTTTTATATCTGCTTTCTGAAAAATCATAGTTTACAAGATTGTCAAAATTTACGGTGAAATATGTGATCCCCGCGTGGATTCTGTTTTCCGTAAAAAACTGCTCCAGACCGATTTCACAACTGATGCTTTCTTCGGGTTGAAGATTTTCATTTCCCACCGTAACAAACTGCCCCATCAACAAATATCCGCCGTAAGTCTCGTAAAACGAAGGCGTGCGGTAGCCTGTGCCGATATGACCGTAAATTTTAGTGCCGTATTTTTCCGAAATATAGGCGGCAGAGGCTTCCCATACGCCTTTGGCATCAAATTTCTCGTGGTCGCTGTATCTTGCGCCGACGTTCATGCGGAGAGAATCGCCGAGAAATGAAAACTGCAGATTTCCGAAAACATCCCACGAATCCCAGTCATGTTCAAAATGAACCGCATCATATCTGCCCTGATATTTATCCATGGGCTGCTGCTCATCATATTCGGATCTTTCATAATCCGCCCCGGCAATCAGACTGAGCCAGTCTTTGACATGAATATTGTTCTGAAGTTCAAAATAAGCTGTATTGCCATCATATCCTGACATATCTTCCGAAATATCGGAATAGAAATAATGCCGTTGTGTTTTACTGTATGAACCTTTCAGCGTATAGTCCCATAAAGAAGACAGGCTGTGATTTAAAACAATGCCTGTCTGCCGGAACTGATTTTCATGGTGCTGTGATTTGTCCGCCTGATTTCTCATCAGATTCCCTTCGGTATCCAAAGACGGGGAACTGCCCATTGCAACATCATTATCTGAAAACAGAGAATTAAATTCCAGAGAAACATCTCCCGATTTTATGCCCCCGCCTGCACAAAAGCCTGATTTTTTATAATAATAATCAAATATGCCTCCGTTTTTTTCACCGTCGCTGTTTACATACACCGGATTCAGATCAATGTAATATTTGTCTTCTCCGTAAGCAATCCGTCCCGTTTCAATAAAAGTGCTGTGTTCTCCGATTTCGCTTCTCAGTTCGGCTTTAAAGCCTCTGTTCCATTTATCCGGAATCATGTTGATCACTCCGCTCATTGCCTGAGAACCGTAAAGCGTGCTGTTTGTGCCTCTCAGAACTTCGACACGGTGACTGTTTCCGAGATAAAGGTCCTGAATAAAAGGCTGAAAAGTATTCTGCATATCCGCAACATCTTTCAGAGGAATACCGTTATATTGAAACTGAACATACTGTGAGTCTGTTCCCCGCATGTTGATTCTTGAAAACTGTCCCACGCCGCCCTGTCGTTTGAAAAAAACACCCGGCATATTGTCCAGCATCTTGGGCAGAAAATATTCCTGTGCAGATTCAATATCCTGCTGACTTATCACGCTGATGCTTTTGCTTGCTTTTAACAGGGGGATTTCAGTTCTGCTTGCCGTAACCACTGTTATGTTTATTGCCTCAGCCTGAAGCCATTTTATTTCTTCCTCAATCGCCTTTTCTGTCAGATCCGCTGCTTTCTGCTGTTCCTGAGCAGATAAAGAAAATGAAAAGCCGAAAACACATAACAATAAAAATGATAAAACGCTTAACATCTTTTTTGTAAAATAAATGCGGTTCATTGTTTTCTCCCATGCAAATGTTTCCCACAGAGGACACAGAGAAAAAAGAACCACAGAGGACACAGAGATTTTTTTAAACGCTGTGATCTCTGTGTATTCTCTGTGATCTCTGTGGGGAAAAATTTTCCGCGGACACAGCTCATAAACTCCTTTACAAATTTCGTTAGCGGTATAAAACCGGGTGATTTTGCGGTGTCATTCTACAGTTCAAAAACACTTCCCGCAGAAGCCATGACAAAACGCTCGCCGAAATGTTTCGCCAGTTCCACCGCCGCTTTCAGTCCTGTGCAATGCGACACGCCCACCCGTTCAACAGAAAATTCTTCAAGCCTTTCTATGACAAGCGATATGTCCTGGGAATCGGAAAACATCAGATGCGTGCCGCCGATAACGGCACGGAGTTTGCGGATGCCCATCTTTTCCCGGACATGCGCCAGAATATTCAAAATTCCGGAATGCGCGCAGCCCAGCATCAGTATCGGAGAAGCATCTTCGCATTCAAGCAGAAGGCTCGCATCATCGTTTATCATATCAGGCACAAAATGATCTTGATAAGGAAGAACAAGGCGTGAGTCATTGGGGATATATTCGGGTCTCCGCTCTATTCCCGTGATAAACCAAAGCCCCGGGGCAATTTTTTCCGTATGATCAAAAAAATTAAAATGTGCGCCCGAGGCTTCCAATTCTGCCTGCGTATAGGGACAGCCCACATAACGGACAGCCTCACCTTTCGGGATTTCTATTTTCTGATGTCGGATTTCAATTTTCGGGCTGCAAGCCGAATGCCTGCAAAACATATCCGGATGTGCGACGATCTCGGCACCGCCCGCTTCCCTGACAGCCCATTTGAGACCGCCGGTATGGTCGTAATGTCCGTGACTGATGATGATTTTATTCAAGCCCTTCAAGCTTTTATCCAGCAGCTTGATATTATGGGGCAAAGAAATCCCCGGACTCGTGTCGAACAGGTATTTTTCATCATTTCTTTCGATGAATGCGCTGAATCCATGCTCTCCGAGCAGACCGGATTTGCCCACGCTGTTTTCAGCAAGAACGGTAATGAGGGTTTTCATTTCAGACTCCTGTTATAACAGAATAAAAGGTTCTCGCAAAGAACGCAAAGAGAAAGAGGTGGTAATGAACGTGAGTTCGACATAAGAAAATAACAAATCAAATCGGCATGTTTTAACCCCCCTTTTTTAAAGGGGGGGGCAGGGGGGATTTCTGTGCAGGGTACAAATCCCCCTGTCTGTCTTAGCCCGGGCCCCCTTTATGAAAGGGGGAAACCCGACGCTTACGTCGAACTCACGTTAATGAGGGTTTTCATTTCAGACTCCTGTTAGGTTATCTTATATCATAACAGAAATAAAAGGTTCTCGCAAAGATGCAAAGAACGCAAAGAGAAAGAAGTGATTTTTTTTATAAGTGAGGATAACCCTTTCGGGAAAGGTTCGGCAGATCATCAGGTAAATCAGGGATAATATCAGAAGGTGGTGCGCCCGGCTGGATTCGAACCAGCGGCTTTCAGCTCCGGAGGCTGACGCTCTATCCCCTGAGCTACGGGCGCATGTTGAATTTGCTTATAGCGGATCACAGCGGCAAAACGAGTTTCAAACTCGTTTTACTTCAGTGTGCAGGCGCATATTGAATCTGCTTATAGCGGATCATATCCGATAAGTCAAGTCTGTTTTTTCAATTGCCGCTTTTGCTTCGCCCACCACATAAAGAGAACCGGCAACGCAGACCGCTTCGTCCGGTTCGGCAGTTTTGACAGCATAATCCAACGCTTCGCTGACATCGGGAATGATCTTTATATCCTGAACCGTTTCTTTTGCCGCTTCGTAAAGCGTTTCCGGCGTCAATGCCCTGCCGGTTTTTGCCTGCGTCAGAATCAGCCGGCTGCACACGGGCAGCAGGCTTCTGAGCATGGCAATATAGGGCTTGTCGTCCAATATGCCCAGCACCAGCGTTACTTTTCTGCCCTTCATGTTTTCCGACAGAAAATCCGCCAGATTCTGTGCGGCTGCCAGATTGTGCGCTCCGTCCAAAATCACCAGCGGCGATTCTGATACCACTTCCAATCTTCCGGGCCATCGGTTTTTCATCAGACCGTCCCGCACCGCAGTCGCCGGAATATCCGCTTTTTTGTTCCGGTTCAGAATTTCACACACGGCAAGCGCCAGCGCGGCGTTGTCTGCCTGATAGCTCCCGGACAGCGATGTCTGCATGTCATGCCATGTATCTTCAAGCCCGAAATAGGTAAACGCGCCGCTTTTCTTTCTTCTGACGCGAAAATCTTTTCCCAGACGATACAGGGGCGCAGATTTTTCTTCGGCAATTTTTTCCAGAACAGAGATCGCATTTTTCTGTTTTGCGCCGGTAATAACGGGCGTGCCGGGTTTTATAATGCCGCCTTTTTCACCCGCAATCTGAGCAACAGTTTTTCCCAGATAGCTTTGATGTTCCAGTGAAATATTGGTAATCACAGAAACCGCCGGCAGAACAATATTGGTGGCATCCATCCTGCCGCCCATGCCGGTTTCAATCACTGCCCAGTCAACTTTCTGTTTGGCAAATTCATAAAATGCCATGGCCGTGGAATATTCAAAAAAGGTCGGCTCGCGCTCCCCGTAAGGCACACTTTTCACGGTCTCGCATTCTTCCACCACATCTTCGTCAGACACCGGCTGATTGTTGATGCAGATTCTTTCGTTAAATTTCACCAGATGCGGAGAAGTGTAAAGCCCCGCTTTGCAGCCCGCGCAATGCAGAATTGATGACAGGGCTGAAGCCACAGAACCTTTGCCGTTTGTGCCGGCGATATGGATGCTCTGAAAACGGTTCTGGGGATTTTTCAGTCCCTCAAGCATCTTCTGAATCGTTTCCAGACCCAGTATGATGCCGAATCTTCTGAGACCGTACATGGCCTCAAGACAGGCATTGTAAGCAGATTTTAATGTCATATTCGAGGTCAGGGGTTCGGGGTTCGGGGTCAGGGGTACCTCGAACCTCTGACCTCGAACCCCGAACCTTCCCATTAATTCGCTGCCTTGTATCGGTTTCTTGAAGCGGCAATGCGCTGCCGTCTCAATGCTTCACGCTGCTTCCGGCGTCTGTATTCACTCGGTTTTTCATAACTTTTTTTCAGTTTCAACCGTTTGAAAAGACCGTCGTTCTGAATTTTTTTCTTCAAAATCCGCATCGCCTTCTCAAGGTCATTGTCAAGTACCTTCACCTGAATCGCCTTCAAACTCTCTCGCCCCCTTCTTTCTATCTGAATTAAGATAGCATATTAATATTTCAACTCTTTATTTTTTTAGGATAATTGTCTGAGTATCCGTTCATCGTTTTTCAGAAATTTTTTTCAGTCAGACATTTAACGAGCGATTATATACGGAAATACATTTCTTGGCAAGAAAAATGTGTCCGTGTCCGAAAAAAATAAGATCACGGACACACATCGGCAGGGGCAGGGACATCAAAATCCCCCTTTTGCAAAGCAGGGCTGTCAAGTTCTCAGGAACAATCTCGTTCCCACGCTCCGCGTGGGAATGCAGACCGGACGCTCCGCGTCCGATTAAATGTAAAACGGGTTTATCTGTTTTTTAGCCCGGGCCGTTCTACGTTGAGAACTTAACAGCTCTGCCTTTTGTAAAGGGGGATTGAGGGGGATTTCAGCGTAAAGCAGGTTTTAAACCTGCTCTACAGCCGAAATCCCCCCTGCCCCCCCTTTAAAAAAGGGGGGGATTTTTTCCCTTAACTTAATGGGAGTTATGTCCCCGTCTGAGAGAAACAGATCGGGCACGCCAACGGCGTGCCACCTACAGGATTGATTTTCTTACAGTTTGGAAACAAGCTCCGCCGCGACCTCTTTTACGCCCGGTTTGCCGTTCAGCTCAATATATTTGATTTTTGAGCCTTTTTTGGCAAGTTCCTTGAAGTAGTAAGCAGAGGCAAGGGTGCCGGTTTTTGTGTCATAATAAATATTATGACGTTTGTTGATGGCATCCTCGTCCTGATCGTCGGAACGGGTTTTCAGTTCGCTGCCGCAGACCCGGCACTTGTCGCCCTTGGGTTTGATCGCGTCAATATAAATGTTGTTCGGATGATTGTTGTCCTTCACGCAAAGCCTGCGTCCCATGATCCGGTTTTTTGCAGTTTCACGGTCAAGGATGATTTCCACAACAATATCAAGCCCCATATTGGCGGCTTTCAAAGCTTCATCCAGCTTGATCGCCTGATTTTTGTTTCGGGGAAAACCGTCCAGAAGCCAGCCTTTTTTGCAGTCCGCCTGTTTCAGACGGTCAAGGATCATGGGGATGGTAATTTCGTCCGGAACCAGGTCCCCCTTGTCAATGTAAGCTTTGGCTTTGGCGCCCAGTTCCGTTCCTTTTGAAATGTTTTCACGGAAAATCGCGCCGGATTCCACATGCGGAAGATTGTATTTATCCTTCACAATTGCGCCCTGAGTGCCTTTGCCGCTGCCGTTGGGACCGAAAAACAGAATGTTCATCAAAAATCTCCTTTCTTTGCATGAAATTTTAATATGATACAGGATTCAGGCGGCTGCTGTTTTGAATCAAAATGCCATATACAGCTCCGACTCTCATAAAGCCTGTAATAAAAATCTTCTGACCTTTCCTATAAGATTAAAGAGGCATTGTCAAGTCTCGGAATACAGAGACTTGCAAAATCTTTTCAGCCGTCTTATATTTGACAGTCTCGCAAGTTACCTGCGGAAAAAGTTTATCTGTCATATTTCATTTAACTTTTCCGGACTCCGGAGTGCAAAAAATGAGCGAATCGCCCGGTCCGAAAACAGATTTGCCTTTTGCAAAAAATCGCCGCATTCTGTTTCTGCACTCCGGGAAAATTTAACGGACTTACTTTTTCAGGAGAATTATGAGTTACGCACTTGAACTCGTTCCCACGCTCCGCGTGGGAATGCGGACCGGACGATCCGCGTCCGCGTTCCAGAGTGCTGAAATGCCGAATCTTATAAAATGGGTTCAGCATTTTTACCGCCGCTGAAATTCGCTGCGCTCATTTCAGCACTCCGGAGGGACGTTCCCACGCAGAGCGTGGGAACGAGAAAGCGCGGGAAAAATTCAACTGCGTAACTCCTAAGAATTTGCAGTCTGCTGAAAACAGAAATTCTGAAACTGCCGGGTGCCGGCTTCGGTATTTTACTTTTATTTTCAACTTTTTTACTTAATCGCTCGAAATCGCTTGACAGATACAAAAACATCGTATAATCATTTATACAAATTAAGGCACTGAAACCGCCTTCCGGAGAGAACATCTTAAATTCTTCTGACTCAAAATCAAACGCACCCATTTTTCAATAGCGACAGACGCACCATCATCCATTTGAAATATAAGGTATTTTTTTATATCTTGATTTGTCAGAGATATTCCTGTTCGGTTATAAAAACTTATTCAGCGTCATCTCCGCATTCATCCGAATAAATCTTTCTTAATTTCATATTATTATGTCAAAATTTCAGGATATTGTTTATACCGGGCAGCAGACTGTGTTCAGCTTTGATTTTTGGGACAGCGGTGCGGAAACGGTGATTCGGGCGCTGAGATTTGACAGCTTTTCAAAAGTTGTCAAATCGTTACCGCAGGTTTTTCATCACCGCGTCCCGGCTGCCGCATCACTGCCATTTTAAAAACCCATGAAAAATGTTAATCAACATGCCGATATTCCCGGTGGTTTGCATCGGGAAAAAATATAACATTTCGGGTTCGGGGTCCGGGGTTCGAGGTTCGGGGGCAGACTGCCCTCTGACCCCGAACCCCTGACCCCGAACCCGCCACCAGTGGAGTCATATCCGATGAACATTATAGAACTTAAAGACAAGAAAATCAGCGAACTGACCCAGATTGCCAAAGATTTCAATATCGAAGGGGCAGCAGGGTTGAAAAAACAGGAACTCATTTTTGCCCTGCTTCAGGCGCAGATTGAGAAAAACGGACTGATATACGGGGAAGGAACGCTGGAAATACTGCCGGACGGATTCGGCTTTCTGCGCGCGCCCAAATCCAATTATCTGCCGGGGCCTGATGATATTTATGTGTCGCCCTCGCAAATCCGGCGCTTCAATCTGAGAACCGGCGACACCGTATCCGGTCAGATACGCCAGCCCAAAGAATCGGAACGGTATTTCGCTCTTTTAAAAGTGGAAGCCATCAACTATGAAGACCCCGAAATCGCCCGTGAAAAAATTCTTTTTGACAACCTGACCCCGCTTTATCCCAACAGAAAAATCAATCTTGAAACAGATTCGGACAATTACTCCACCCGCATCATGGATCTGCTGACGCCCATCGGTTTCGGTCAGAGAGGGCTGATCGTGGCGCCGCCCCGGTCAGGAAAAACCATGCTGCTGCAATTCATCGCCAACAGCATCACCAGCAATCATAAGGACATCCTGCTGTTTGTGCTGCTGATTGACGAGCGTCCCGAAGAAGTGACGGACATGATGCGCTCGGTCAAGGGAGAGGTCATCAGTTCCACATTTGACGAACCGGCGGAACGGCATGTTCAGGTGGCGGAAATGGTGATTGACAAAGCCAAGCGGTTGGTGGAACATAAGCGGGACGTGGTGATTCTGTTGGACAGCATTACCCGGCTGGCGCGCGCCTATAACTCCGTGGTGCCGCCCAGCGGAAAAATTCTCTCCGGCGGCGTGGACTCCAACGCGCTGCAACGCCCCAAACGCTTTTTCGGCGCAGCCAGAAACATCGAAGAAGGCGGAAGCCTCACCATCATCGCCACCGCGCTGATTGACACCGGCAGCCGCATGGATGAGGTGATTTTTGAAGAATTCAAAGGCACGGGCAACATGGAACTTCAGTTGGACAGAAGGCTTTCCGACAAACGCCTCTTCCCTGCCATTGACATCAAGAAGTCAGGCACACGCAAAGAAGAACTGCTGCTGAGTGCGGACATCCTGAACCGTACATGGATTCTGAGAAAACTCCTTTCTTCTCTGAATCCGGTTGACAGTTTGGAATTTTTGCTTGAAAAAATGAACGGAACAAAGCATAATAAAGAGTTTTTAAATTCGATGAACGCGTAAATTCAGTTTCAAGGAGGCTGTGATAAAAAAAATGAAACCCGATATTCATCCCGAATATTTTGAAACCAGTATAAAATGTGCATGCGGCCATGTGTTGGAAACCGGCTCGACCCGAAAAGACATCCGGGTGGAAATCTGCTCAAACTGTCATCCTTTTTTTACAGGGAAACAGAAGCTTGTGGATACTGCCGGCAGGATTGAGCGTTTTCTTAAAAAATATGAAAAATTTCAAAAGCAGAACGGGTAACAGGGGGGGCAGGTGGCAGGTGACAGGTGACCTGCAACCTGAAACCTGAAACAAGAAAAACATATATGCTTGATAAATTAGAAGGTGTTGAAAAACGCTTTTCAGATGTGGAAACACTTTTAAGCGATCCCGCAACGGTCAAAGATCGGGAAGCATACCAGAAATATACGCGGGAACATGCTGATCTCAGCAAGATTGTAACGGTTTACAGAAAATACATGCAAACCGCGAAAGAAATTGAAGAGAGTACGCAACTGCTCAGAGATGATGATGCTGAGATAAAAGAACTGGCGCGGGGGGAAGTTGCCGCGCTCACGCTTAAAAAAGGCGATCTTGAAAATGAACTCAGAAAGCTGCTGACGCCCAAAGACCCGAATGACCAAAAGAATGTGCTGGTCGAAATTCGGGCAGGTACGGGCGGAGACGAGGCTGCGCTGTTTGCCGGCGATCTTTTCAGAATGTACAGCCGATATTCCGAAAACCGAAGGTGGAAAGTGGAAATCATGAGCGAACACAGCACCGGCGGCGGACTCAAAGAAATCATTGCCATGATACAGGGGGACGGGGCATACAGCCGCCTGAAATATGAAAGCGGCATCCATCGGGTTCAGCGCGTGCCTGAAACCGAGGCGCAGGGACGCATCCATACCTCTGCGGTAACAGTTGCCGTGCTGCCCGAAGCCGAAGAAGTGGAAGTCACCATTGATCCCGGCGAAATCAAGGTGGATGTGTATCGTTCCGCGGGACCCGGGGGACAGTCTGTCAACACCACCGATTCCGCCGTGCGGATCACGCATCTGCCCAGCGGCTTGGTCGTGACCTGTCAGGATGAAAAATCCCAGTGGAAAAACAAGGCAAAGGCAATGAAAGTGCTGCGCGCCCGTCTGTTAGACCGCATGGTCCGGGAGCAGAATGAAAAACGCTCGGAAGAACGGAAAAGTCAGGTGGGAACCGGCGACAGAAGCGGCAGAATCCGCACCTACAATTTTCCCCAGAGCCGGGTCACAGACCACCGGGTCGGGCTGACGCTTTACAGATTGGAAAGTATTTTGCAGGGCGACATAGACGAGATCATCAATGAACTGGCAACTTTTTATCAGGCTCAGGCATTGCAGCATACAGAATCCGTTCCTGAAAAATAACAGACATTTTCGGAAATAAGCGGCTGAGTCTCTCGCAAAGAGCGCAAAGCTGCTGAAAATTTCAGACCGGATATTTTCTGTCTGTCTTTCTTTGCGCTCTCTGCGCCCTTTGCGAGAACCTTTTTTAAGTCTCTCGCATCTATTTCTTAACCTGGGCCGCAGAGACCGCAAAACTGTCGGAATGTCATTTCAAGCGTCCGGAATGTCATTTCAGGCGTTCAAAATGTCATTTCGAGCGTAGCGAGAAATCTTTTCTTCCAACAGAAAGATTTCTCCTCGCTCCGCTCGTCGAAATGACATTGCTTTGCGCTTTCTGCGCCCTTTGCGAGAACCTTTTTTATTTCCGATAATATCTAATGAATGAGCATCTGTGATGAATGAGCGTCTGAATGAAAAGAAAAACGGGGAGCGAATATGGACCATACTTGAAATCCTCAAGTGGACAAGTTCTTATTTCGCATCCCGCAACATAAATACGCCGAGGCTTGACGCTGAAATTCTCCTCAGCCACGCGCTGGAATGCAAACGGATAGACCTGTATCTTCGTTACGATCAGCCCCTTTGCAAAAAGGAACTTGCCTGTTTTAAGTCTCTCATAAAAAGGAGAGTCAGCAGAGAGCCGGTGGCATATATTGTGGGGAAAAAAGATTTCTGGTCTTTAGAATTGAAGGTCACAGGAGATGTGCTGATTCCGCGTCCTGAAACCGAATGTGTAGTGGAGGCGGCAATTTCCCTGCTGCGGGCAGAGCAGGCATCAGATACGCGGAAACGCATTCTGGAAATCGGTACGGGATCAGGGGCAATCGTGCTGGCATTGGCTGCGGAAAAGCCGGACGGTCTTTTTTTTGCATCGGACCGTTCTGCAAAAGCTGTTGAAATCGCCCGAAAGAACGCTTTCCGGAATCATTCAGACGGGCGCGTTCATTTTTTTGTCGGAGACTGGCTCCGTCCCCTGAGGAGGGATATGCCTTTGTTTGACATGATTCTGTCCAATCCGCCGTATATCCGCCGGGGAATGATTCCCCAACTGGCGCCGGAAATCTGCAAATATGAACCGGAGTCTGCCCTTGACGGGGGAGCGGACGGACTTGCCGAGTTGAGGCGCATTATCCGCAGCG
>DZCT01000441.1 GCA_022736535.1 Desulfatirhabdium butyrativorans
TTTACGCGGGCATTTCTCGGATGGATGCCGGGCGGTCTGGCAATGGTTGCCCTTGTGGCATGTGCCTTTTTCACGGCATTCACCGGCGCGTCCGGCGTGACCATCGTGGCATTGGGCGCGCTGCTGTATCCGGCATTGCTGCAAGCCGGATACCCGGAAAAATTCAGCATCGGTCTGGTGACGACCTCCGGAAGTCTGGGGCTGCTGCTGCCGCCCTCGCTGCCCCTGATTCTTTACGGCATCATCGCCCAGCAGATGAACACCGTTCCCCCGGTCGAAATCAGCGATCTGTTTCTGGCGGGCATTTTGCCGGGATTGGTCATGGTGCTGGCGCTTTCGCTGTGGAGTCTGTGGGCAAACCGCCGTCATCCCATCCCGCTGCTGCCTTTTTCCGCAAAGGAAGCCGTAGTAGCGTTTCGGGAAGTAATCTGGGAAATTCCGCTCCCGATTGTGGTTCTCGGCGGAATTTACAGCGGATTTTTCGCCATATCCGAGGCGGCGGCAGTGACTGCGCTCTATGTGCTGGTGGCAGAAGTTTTTATCTATAAAGAAATCAAAGTCTCACAACTGCCAGGCATCATGCGGGATTCGATGATAATGGTGGGCGGCATCCTTCTGATTCTCGGTGTGTCTTTGGCGTCCACGAATTTTATCATTGACGCTGAAGTGCCGATGCGCCTGTTTGAGATCATTCAGTCGGCTGTCACGGACAGAACCGTGTTTCTGATGCTGCTGAATATCTTATTGCTCATTCTCGGCGCGATTCTCGATATTTTCTCCGCATTGGTCATCATGGTCCCGCTCATTCTGCCGGTAGCGCTGAGTTACGGCATTGATCCGGTGCATCTCGGCATTATTTTTCTCGCCAACATGCAGATCGGCTATGTGACGCCGCCGGTGGGCATGAATCTTTTCATTGCCAGCTATCGCTTTGACAAACCCGTGACCGAACTTTATCAGGCGGCAGTACCGTTTATGATGGTGCTGCTTGGGACGGTGCTGCTGATTACTTACTGGCCCGGGCTGAGTCTGTTTCTTCTGCAAAAATAACTCAGCCGCAATTTTTTTGCCACGAATGGACACGAATTGTCCACGAATAAAAAAACACGAATTGTTTTTTTCTCGTTCCCACGCTCCGCGTGGGAACGCAGAGCGGGTTTGAAACCCGCTTTACATTTTTTGGGACGCGGAGCGTCCGGTCTGCATTCCCACGCAGAGCGTGGGAACGAGATCAACCTGCATACTGTCATTTCGAGCGGAGCGAGAAATCTTGACGTTCAACAGAAAGATTTCTCCTCACTTCGTTCGTCGAAATGACAGGACGCGGAGCGTCCGGGCTGCATTCCCACGCAGAGCGTGGGAACGAGAATTCGTGTGTTTGATTCGTGGAAAATTCGTGTCCATTCGTGGCTGATTTTAAAGCGCGCCCAGAAGATTGGGACGCAGATGCAGTGCAATCTCTTTTCTGGCAGATTCAAAGGAACTGCGAAGACTCTTTTTCAGATCCGTCAGATTTGCCTGAGAAATTTTATCTTCACTCTCTTTTGCCTTTTGTCTTAACTGTTCAGCGAACTGTCCGATTTCACTGACAGAAAAAACCTGAATCCGCTGGGCGGGCAGTTCCAGAATAACGGCATCTGCTTTCAGCAGCGGGACCGTCTCCATTTTTCCTTCTCCTTTCCATGAGATAATATAGCCTTTTTTGATGGAGACCGGATCGTAAAAACTTTCTACATCTCTGTGAAAATTTTGCAGCAAGGCTTTGACTTCCCTGCATATTTTATCTGAAGAAGCCTGAGACACGCCCATGAAAAAATCATCGCCCCCCGCGTGAGCGATAAAACTGTCCGAAGATTTGAAAACCTTTTTCAGCATGTCCGAGAAAAGAAGAATAATGCGGTCGCCCTGCCGGAATCCGTATTTGTCATTGTAGGATTTGAAGTTCTCGAAATCAAAGTAAACCAAAACATATCCGGTTTTTGTATCCCGGGCGGCTTTGGAAATATATTCATAAATCAGGGTGCTGCCCGGAAGTTTGCTTAACGGATTCTGATCTTTTGCCGCGGAGAGATTTTTTTCGTTCAGCACTTTCAGAAGCGAGGACGCGCTCAGAAAGCCCGCGTACTTCATTCTGTCCACAATCAGAATGCCTTCGATATGCTCATTGCGTGAATATATCTCCAGAATTTTTTCCGTGGGCGTGCGGATATCGGCGATAGGAAATTTGCCGATGAACTTGTCAATGCTTTTCCCGAAAGCCGGATTTTGAAGCAGCTCGTTGCCGAAGCGGGAATAGGCATAATCCTTGAAGCTGTTTTCACGGATGACGCCCAGCGGTTCGCCGTTTTTGTTGATCACCGGAAAAAAGCTGACTTCCTTTTTCTGTTTAAACCGCTTAAAAACTTCAAAAATATCAGCCTCATTTAAAACAGGCTCGATTTTTTCTATCTCCGCATTGATAAGTTCCTGATCGCCTTCGGTTTTTCCTTCCCGATGCGTCTGACTCAGCAAATGAATGCGCTGATACTGGGTTCTGAGCCAAGTCCATTTTTCTTCCGGAGCCTGAACTAAATAGCCCTGAATCATGTCGCAGCCCATGTCCCGGCAGACATAGTATTCCTCTTTTGTCTCCACGCCCACCGCAATCACGCTGCTGCCGAGATAATGCGCCACTTCCACGATATTTGAGACAAAAAGCCTTTTTTTGGAATCTTTTTCAATATCTTTGATAAAAAAGCGATCCACTTTGATAAAATCAGGCTCGATGTGATAAAGCGTGTGAAGATCAACATATCCCGTTCCGTAGCCGTCTATGGCAATCTTAATTCCCTGAGAACGATAGGTTTTTAAAATGCCTGCCATTTCATCAAAATTGTCAGGTCTGTTTTTTCCTGAAATTTCAAAGCACAGCGATTCTCCGCTCAGGCTGTACTGCTTCAACACGGCGACTGTGGCATCCTGAGAAGCTTGGGCATTCAAAACCCGCGCATCTAAATTGAAGAAAAGCTTCATTTTCTCCTGCTTCAGGAGGTCGGCAAATTTCTTGACTGCTTTTTTCCGAAGCAGCATGTCAACCTGATACATGGCATTTTCGGCATAAGCATGGTCAAAAAGCTCATTGACGGACATAAAACCCGATACCTTGTAATTTCGGAGCAATGCCTCGTATCCGTAACAGACGCCTGTGTGAATGTTCACGATAGGCTGAAATGCGAAATCAATGTTGGCAAGCCGGTGGGACCATGTTGTATTTTGCAGAATCGCCATTATAACCTCCTTAATATAAAACAGATATAAAGCAGAAAGTGGATTTTTAAGCTGTTACGAATTTCCTATTTGGGAGGAATACAACAGGCATGTTAATTGAATATTAGGCTTGTGTTAGATGTGAGTTAAAAAGGAAGGGAATTGAATTATATTCTTGTTCCCACGCTCTGCGTGGGAACGTCCGGAGTGCTGAAATGAGCGCAGCGAATTTTAGCACAGTGCTAAAATTTCATTTTAGCACTCCGGAACGGGGACGCGGAGCGTCCGGGCTGCATTCCCACGCAGAGCGTGGGAACGAGAAACTGAGCCTTGGGCGGACGCGGAGCGTCAGGGCTGCATTCCCACGCGGAGCGTGGGAACGAGAACATTTTGAATTTTATCTTCTTTTTCCGGAAGGATGCCTGTTATTGACCACCTGCGGATACCAGAGCGTCAGTTCCTCTCCCGAAGCCAGCAGATGATTCACAAATTCAACGCCCTGCATGAACGAGTGATCCATATTTGCGATTTCATAACGCCACGCGCCGAATCTGCCTCTGGAGTAAATGCTGTTTTCTTCCAGATGCCGAAGCAGCGGGAAAAGCATCTGATTTCGTCCCAAACTCGGCGTGGGATAGCCTTTTCCGACAAAGCTGTACCATGTGTGATCAATCCGGCTTCGGTCTGCAAGAAGCCCGGCATTGATCGCGCCGTCAATGACATCTTCCGTGACCCGCTCACGGTTCACTTTCTTGGCTGAACTTTCGCTCACTTCGCACATCAGAGACCAGTAATTCCGAATATCCGGCACATTGTTGGGCGAGTAATTGCTGAACACCGT
>DZCT01000442.1 GCA_022736535.1 Desulfatirhabdium butyrativorans
AGGTGAGATCGGGATAACAGACCTCTCCCAGTATTTCCTTCTGGCCGGGGTTGACGGGGTAAATCGTATAGCCGGCAGCGAGGAGATAGCGTCCGACCATATTGCTCGGCCGGTTCTCCTTCGGCGACAGGCCGACTACGGCAATAGTCTTCGAGGTCCTCAGAAGGGCGGCTATTTGGGAAGACGACTGAAGGGCGGCAAGAGTCTGCATTTGGCACATTCCATTTACAAATTGGCAACAGCCATTCGGTCAATGGCGGACGGCAATCTGGAAGAGCGGGTATCTGTCCGGCAGAATGACGAAATCGGCGATCTGGCAAAGGCGTTTAATCACATGGCTGCCCAGTTGCTGGAAAAACAGCGCGCGCTGAGGGAAAAACAGCAGGACCTGGAAAAAGCGGAAGAAAAATACCGCAGTATTTTTGAAAACGCGGTCGAAGGCATTTTTCAGACCGTCCAGGACGGCCGTTTTATCAGCGCCAATCCCGCGCTTGCCCGAATATTGGGCTATGATTCTCTTGACGCTTTATTTTCGTCCGAGGCAAATCTCATTCAGCAGATGTCTGCGTTCATGTCTGAAGATCGTGAAAAATTTATGACGATTCTGGATCAGAACAATGTCGTCATGGGATTTGAAACACAGATTCTGCGAAAAGACGGGACCCTGAGATGGGTATCTGTTTATGCCCGGTCGGTTTCTGACCCGGGCGGAAATCTGATGTATTATGAAGGCTCGATGAATGACATCACGGAGCGGAAGGAAAAAGAAACAGCCGAAAAAGAGAGGGAAATTGCCGAAGCTGCCAACAAAAAGATCATGGCCAGCATCCGCTATGCCAAGATGATCCAGAGTTCCCTGCTGCCGAACCCGGAAAATATCAGAACCTTCCTGCCGGAAAGTTTTTTTATCTGGATGCCGAGAGATATTGTGGGCGGCGATTTTATTTTTACAGACTGCTTTGAAGACGGTCTGCTCCTCGCCGTGATTGACTGTACCGGACACGGCGTTCCGGGTGCATTTATGACCATCATCGCGGCTTTCGGACTGAGAAAAATCATCAGGGACGAGGGATGCCGGGACCCCGGGCAGATTCTGCGGCGTCTGAGTTTTTTAGTCAAAACCACGCTCCATCAGGATACAGATTACGCGGTTTCCGATGACGGATTAGACGCGGCAATCTGTTTTATTTCTTTTAAAGAAAGAACACTGATATATGCCGGTGCCAAGCTGCCGCTGATTTATATCCGCAATAATGAATTAACGCTGATTAAAGGGGATAAAAGCAGTCTCGGTTACAGAAAATCTGATTTGAATGTCAAATTTGTGAATCATAGGGTTCCGTTTGAAAAAGGAACTGCCTTTTATCTGTATTCTGACGGTTATGTGGATCAGTTGGGCGGAGAAAAGGAAAGCCGCTTCGGAACTCCCCGCCTGAAAGAACTGCTGCTGAAAAACCGGCTGATGCCTTTTGAAAAACAGAGAGAAATGCTGCTTTGGGCTTTCAATGAGTGGCAGAAAAGCGGACAGAATGAAAGACAGGATGACGTGACGCTGATAGGCTTCGGCGCCTGATTCTCATTTTTTTTTACAAATAGTTTTTTTTAGGCTATGATAAACATCGTCATAGCCTTTTTTGTTACTTTTTTGGCAGCGGGACAAATCTGTTGAAGGACTGTAGAGCGGGTTTGAAACCGGCTTTACTGAAGTTGCACAGAAATCCCCCCTGCCCTCCTTTAAAAAAGGGGGGTATCATTTCTTAATTTGACGGCATTGCGGGGGTTACGACCCCGCCGCCTGCTGTGTGCGGAAACGGGAGACGAGCGCAAATCAGACAACTGCGTAACTCCTTCAATCATTCAATTTGTGATGATATGAAAAAAATATTCATAATTTTCTCTATGCTATGTTGGATTTCCTTTGTCAGCCCAAGCGATGCTCAGACCGGTCCCCGTGCCGGCGGCACCCTGATCTGGGGACGCGGGGGAGATTCGCTTTCCTTGGACCCTGCCCGAAGTGATGACGGCGAATCCGCCAAAGTCAATGCAAATATTTTTGAAGGATTAGTCCGCTTTCAAGGCGATACAACCGAAGTGGAGCCGGCGCTGGCTGTTTCATGGGAACAGTCGGCAGACGGCAAAGAATGGACATTCCGTTTGCGCAAAGGGGTTTTTTTCCATGACGGTACGCCCTTTAACGCGGCGGCGGTGGTCTTTTCATTTCTCAGACAGATTGATCCCAGGCATCCTTTTTATCGAAAAGATTTTGCCAATTCCGGTACATTTGAATATGTAAAATCCATACAGGCAGTGGATGAGTATGCTGTCAGAATCACGCTGGAAAAACTGTTTGTGCCTTTTTTATACAACCTTGCGGAACCGACCGCTGCTCTCATCATCAGTCCGGCAGCAATGAAAAAATGGGGAAATGATGCGGAAAAACATCCGGTCGGCACCGGTGTGTTCAAATTTGAATCGTGGATTCCCGGAGATCGGATTATTTTGACGAAAAATAAAAAATACTGGGGAACAGCGCCTTATTTGGACGGATTAGTGTTTAAAACCATTATGAATAATAAAAACCGTCTGCTGGAATTGAAAACCGCCGGCATTCACGGCATGGACGGCATTGATCCCGAAGCGGTCAAAAAAATAGAAATAGACAGGAACTTGCTGTTGGAAAGCATCACGGGACTGAATGTCGGCTATTTGGCAATGAATACGGAAAAACCTCCTTTTGACAATCTGAAGGTCAGGCAGGCTGTGAATCACGCGATCAACAAGCAGAATCTGGTCAAACTGCTTTACCAGGGTCTGGCTTTGCCGGCAAAAAATCCCATTCCGCAGGTCATCACAGAATATTATAATGATGAGATTGAGGATTATGAATATAACCCGGCGCGTGCAAAACTGCTGCTCAAGGATGCCGGACTTGAAAACGGCTTTAAAACCAAACTCTGTACCATGCCGGTCCCCCGCCCCTACATGCCCCAGCCGGATAAAATCGCCAAGGCTGTCAAGGGAAATCTGGCGGCTGTGGGAATAGAAGTAGAAATTATCACGCCGGACTGGGCGGCATACATTCAGGAAACCTCCAACGGCGAACATGATATGTGTCTGAGCGGCGCGGTTGCGGGCAACGGAGACCCCTATAATTTTCTTTATATTCTCTTTGATAAAGACAATGCGGTCAAGCCCCGGGCTGAAAATCTTGCTTTTTTCAAGAATGACGAGCTTCATGAAACTCTGATCAGGGCGCAGCAGACCTTGGAAAAATCGGAACGCATCCGGCGTTATAAAGAGGCTCAGGTGATTATTCATGAACAGGCGCCCTGGGTGCCGCTGGCGCATGCCCGTCAGCTGATTGCACACCGGAAAGAAGTGGGCGGCATTGTTCAGCATCCGACCGGTTTCATTCGTTTTGACAAGGCATGGATAGAATGAAAGATGTGCTAAAAATACGAAAGCCACGAAATTTTTCATTCGCATTTTCCTTTCATTCGTGATTTCCTGTTCGTGCAGAAATTCGTGTTCATTCGTGGCTGAATTTTTGCCACGAATCTGCACAGATTTTTCACGAATAAAAGCACACGAACTCTTCTCTTCGGCGGCTTTTGTGATTCATAATTCGTGATTTCCCGTTCGTGCAGAAATTCGTGTTCATTCGTGGCTGAATTTTTGCCACGAATCTGCACGAAATCAGCATATTATCATAAAATTACGGATGCCGGCTTTGCAGGACAGCGCTCATAAACTCTAAAAAATTATTATCGTCATTCATTTTTTATTTGCAAAAAAATGACAATTTGATAATTATATATGCAATCTGATGTTGGAATCCTTGCACAAGGAGGTGAAAAAGTAAAAGGGAACTGTAATTAGCAGGTTTAAATCTAATAACTTTTTCAAATTAAAGGAGAAAATGAAGGTGAAAAAACTTATTATTGCATTGGCTGTTTTCTTTCTCATGACGGGCAGTGTTTTTGCAGGCTTGAAAGACAATTGCGGCTGCGGCATCGGATCGCAGGTGTTCCATGACAAAGATTCTCTTCTGTTTCAGGTACTTGCAGCTACCACAAACG
>DZCT01000443.1 GCA_022736535.1 Desulfatirhabdium butyrativorans
TCCCCCCCCCCCTGCCGTTGTTTAAGAGGTTTTCCTTAATTTATCCGGTTGACATCAGGTTTTTTGTCTGTTACTTATATTAAAGTTTTATACGGCGATACATATCTTATAATCATTAAAGAAAAAGGAGGAAATGAGTTTTATGAAGAAACTTTATTTTTGGGCATTGGCGATGTGTCTGATACTGCCGACATCTGCCTTTGCAGCCGACAGCATTAAAATCGGCCTGATGGGACCCATGACCGGCGCGTGGGCAAGCGAAGGACAGGAAATGAAGCAGGTGCTTGATCTTCTGGTTGAGGATGTCAACAAAGCCGGCGGCATTCTCGGCAAACAGATCGAACTCATCAGCGATGATGACGGGGGCGACCCCAAAACAGCGGCATTGGCAGCCCAGCGTCTGTCAACAAAGGGCGTGATGGCGGTGATCGGCACTTACGGCTCATCTGTGACCGAGGCGACTCAGAACATTTATGACGAATCCGAAATCATTCAGATTGCCAACGGCTCCACTGCCGTGCGTCTGTCGGAAAAGGGTCTGAAATATTTTTTCCGCACCTGTCCCAGAGATGACGAACAGGGCAGAGTTGCGGCTGAGACCCTTCAAAAATTGGGATTCAAAAATATTGCGATTCTTCACGACAACACCACTTACGCCAAAGGGCTTGCAGACGAAGCCAAAGCCCTGCTGGAAAAAGGCGGCGTGAAAATTGCTTTCTTTGATGCGCTGACCCCCGGGGAACGGGATTACAACGCGATTCTGACCAAGCTGAAAGCGGCAAATCCGGATATGGTATTTTTTACAGGCTATTATCCCGAAGCGGGTCTGCTGCTGCGTCAGAAAAAAGAAATGGGCTGGCCCGTGCCGTTTATGGGCGGAGACGCGACCAATCATCCTGATTTAGTCAAAATTGCGGGAAAAGATTCCGTAGCGGGATTTTATTTCGTGAGTTCGCCGCTTCCCAAAGACCTGCCTTCACCTGAAGCCACGGCTTTTGTCGAGGCGTTCAAGAAAAAATACGGCAATGAACCCAATTCGATTTACGGGACACTTGCCGGAGACGGTTTCCGGGTGATTGCGGAAGCGATTAAAGGCGCGGGTGCTGCCGACGCAAAAAAAGCGGCGGATTATCTTCACAGCAAACTCAAAGATTTTCCGGGTCTGACCGGCAAACTCTCTTTTAACGAAAAGGGCGACCGGGTGGGCGATGTGTATCGGGTTTACAAGGTGGATGCTGAAGGCAGCTTTATTCTTCAGCCCTGAGTGATTGAATGCTGAAATGCGGGGACATGCTTCGGCATGTCCCTTTCCCTCAAATTCGGCAGCGGTGCAGAAGAGGTGGCGGAATATGCCGCCGTCATTCTGAGCCGAAGCTCTGAGCGGAGCAAGGGGGCAGCGAAGAATTTCCCCTCCCCCCCTGTCATTCTGAACGCAGTGAAGAATCTCTGTCTGTCACCGCTGAGATTCTTCGCTCCGCTCAGAATCACAAAAAAGAGCTCAGAATGACACACCGAAATCACCCGATTATATACTGTCCACTGGCATAATCTGCACTTTTGAATCCGCCGTAAAACGATTTTTCAAATCGTTCTGCCGCGGAAACGATTTGAGTCTGTTTTAAACCGGGCGTTTTACAGAAAGCGCAGATTATGACGGTGGTAAGAATACATCACTACCCAAACATTTTCGGTAGTGGTGCAGAAGAGGTGATGAATCCTCTCACTGTCATTCTGAGCGCAGCGAATAATCTCTTATCATAACAGTGTATTACAGAAACAGAGATTCTTCACTTCGTTCAGAATGACACCCCGAAATCACCTATTCTACACCACCACCACATTTTCAGGAGCATCATGGAAGAATTTCTTCAGCAACTGACAAACGGCATGGCAGTGGGAGGAATTTACGCACTGATTGCGCTGGGTTACACCATGGTGTACGGCGTGATGAAGCTCATCAACTTTGCTCACGGCGACCTGTTCACCATCGGCGCGTACCTCGGACTGACCCTTCTGACCTCGCTTTCGCTCACAGACCGCATCGGCGCGCTGACCGGCGTTCTGGTGCTGGCGCTGATGGTCATGGGCTTGGTGGGCATTGTGGGCATTGTTCTGGAACGCTCGGCGTATCGCCCGCTCAGAGAATCGCCGAGACTCTCCGCGGTGGTCTCCGCGCTGGGCGCGTCCATTTTTCTTCAGAACACGGTCATGCTGATTTACGGCGCGAAATTCCACTTCTACCCCCAGAACATCCTCCCCAAATTTGTCTTTCATCTGGTGATTCCCATTCCCTTCATGCGGGTGGTCATCCTGCTGACCTCTCTGATTATGATGGCGGCGCTCTATCTTTTTATTCAGAAAACAAAGATCGGGACCGCCATTCGCGCCGCAGCCATAGATCAGGGCGCGGCGCGGCTGATGGGCATTGACGTGGATCAGGTCATCATGCTGGTTTTTCTCATCGGCCCCGCGCTGGGCGGCGCGGCGGGCCTCATGGTGGGGCTGTACTACGGACACATCAATTTCACGATGGGCTGGATTTACGGACTCAAAGCGTTCACCGCGGCAATCTTGGGCGGTATCGGCAACATTCCCGGCGCGATGGTGGGCGGCATATTGCTGGGCGTGATTGAGGCATTGGGCGCGGCATACATTTCCATTGCGTGGAAAGACGCGATTGCTTTCTGCGTGCTGATTCTTATCCTCATTGTCAGGCCCACCGGACTTTTGGGAGAACGGGTGGCGGAGAAAATATGAAAGACAAAAGAATTATCTGCGGTGTTTTGCTCGCGGCAGCGGCAGTCATTCTGCATCTTGCGCTCACGCTCTGCGCCATAGATTTTGAGACGCAGATCGGCATTTTTGCGATGCTGGTTCTCAGCCTGATGCTCACCGAAGGACATGCCGACTTTTTCAAACTCGGACCTGCGGCTGGATACGGATTTTTCATATTTATCCTGATAAGCTGTCCGCTGTTTCTGAACCGCTACTGGGTGGATGTGCTGAACAACGTGGGCTTGTACGTCCTGCTGGGTTTGAGCCTGAACATCATCTTGGGAAATGCGGGGCTTTTCAACATGGGTCATGCGGCTTTCTATGCCGTCGGCGCATACACCGCCGCGATTCTGAACACGCAGTACGGCGTGGGCATTCTCTGGCTGATGCCGGTCGCGGGCATTGCCGCCGGAGTTTTTGCCGCAGTGGTGGCACGCCCCATCATTCATCTTCGGGGAGATTATCTCCTCATCGTCACCATCGGCTTTGTGGAGATTATCCGCATCGCGCTCATCAACAACGTCTTCGGCATTACCGGCGGCGCAAACGGCATTTTCAACATTGCGCGGCCTGAAATCTTGGGTTTCACCATCCGAAAGCCCCATGAGTTTTTCTACCTGATATGGTTTTTTGTAGCGGTCACGGTTTTTCTCTTTTACCGTCTGGAGCAGTCCCGTTTCGGCAGGGCATTGCATTTTCTGAGAGAAGACGCGGTTGCAGCCGAAGGCAGCGGCATCAACACCGCGCATTACAAACTGATGGCGTTTATCCTCGGCGCGGCGTGGGCAGGCATGGCAGGTGTGCTGTATGCGGCAAAAATGACGATTATCTCACCGGAATCTTTCAGTTTCTGGGAATCGGTGCTGGTCTTTCTGATCGTGATTCTGGGCGGATCCGGGAGCATTCCGGGCGCGGTTCTCGGCGCGTTTCTCATTGTCGGACTTCCCGAAATTTTCAGAGGCTTTGCCAATGCCCGGATGCTGATCTTCGGTCTCGCGATGATGATGATGATGATTTTCCGCACACAGGGACTTCTGCCCCCGCGTCCCCGGAGTTTTAAGGTCTGAAAAATTAAGCTTGAAAAAGCACTAATATTCATAGGAGTTCCGCAGTTGCGGTTCTCGTTCTCACGCGGAGCGTGGAGAACGAGGTCAAGTGCGTAACTCATAATTATATTATCATGTTACGCAACATTAATTTTTCCCCCTTTTGCAAAGGGGGACCGAGGGGGATTTCAAAGCGGCGGCACGGAAATCCCCCCTGCCCCCCTTTAAAAAAGG
>DZCT01000444.1 GCA_022736535.1 Desulfatirhabdium butyrativorans
TATCTGTTTTTCATACCCGTATTTCTGCATCATCTCATCGCGGAGCCTTCCGATTGCCGGAAATATCGCGTAGGCAGACGCGGCGTCAGTGTGTCCCCCGGAATCGGCTTCCGCACAGAGCGCGTCCGCCATCGGCATTCTGCGGGAGAGTTCCGCCTGTTCCCGTGTGATTTTTCCCTGTTCAAGCAGTTTGCGGACAATAGGCTCCGGCGCGGGACTCAGAAATGCCTCTGCCACTTCGGGTCTGGAAATCTTTCCCATGATTCTGTGCGCGGGGATGATGCGACCGTCCGGCTCCCGGCGCAAGCCTGTGAGCCGGTAACGCACCAGCGCGGGAGACATCTGCATATAGGCTGCCGCCTCAACGTGGCTGATCCCGTATTTCAGATAAAGATCAACGATCTTTTCCTCTGTATCCGGACGGTAGTAATGATGAGGCAGATTCATTCCAAAGGCTTTGTCTTTCAGTTCTGATTTAATATCAGAAAGCTGCGCTTCGATTTGACTCAGTTCCATGCCGCCGGTTCCCAGATGTCCCATCATACCGGCGTTGCCCATGGCTATGACTAACTCTTTTCCGGAGATTCCCCGGAACATTGCACCCGCGAGATACGCGTATTGAAGATTGTATTCTTCCCTGAAAGCCCGACTTCCGAGATTTTCAGGGGCGATGGCACCGGGCGCCGACGCTGCTCCGGAGTGCAGAAATTGTATTTTTGCGACAGGTGAGGGCGCGTCCGGAGCTTTCTGTTTTTCCGGCGACTCTGTGCGTATTTTGCGGACAAGTCCGGTCAGCACTTTGCCGGGGCCGATTTCTCTGAAGTCAGTCACGCCCTGTGCGATGAGATATTGAATTGTCTCGGTCCACCGCACCGGCGAAGTCATCTGCGCCGCGAGCAGCGATTTCACTTCTTCTTTCCGGTAAGGCGCGGCAGTGACATTGGAAATCACAGGAATACGCGGGGCATTGTATGTGAATTTCTCAGCAAAAGAAGCAAATACCGCTGCCGCATCTTTCATATAAGGAGAATGAAAAGCCGCGCTGACATTGAGACGCCGAAAATGCTGCACGCCTGCTGCTTTGAAAACCGGCTCGGCTTTTTCAATATCTTCCGCGGGACCTGACAGCACGATTTGCAACGGCGAATTGTAATTTGCCATGTTCAGATGAGTGAAATTATTGACATCGAGGAGATGCTGTATTTTGTCTTCCGGAAAGCCGATAACAGCAGCCATTGCCCCGCCCCGCGCCAGAGCCATCAGCCTGCCCCGTTCTTTTACCAGACAGAGACCGGTTTTGAAATCAAAGACGCCCGCGGCAAACAGGGCGTTGTATTCGCCCAGACTGTGGCCCGCCGTGAAATCAGGACCCATATTCTGAGCATCCGCAGTGTGATGATACTGCATCCACATCAGGGCATTGACGGTGTATAAAGCAGGCTGCGTGTAATCGGTCTGAGACAGAAGATTGTCCGGGTCTTCGAGACACAGTTTTTTGATACTGTAACCGAGAATCTCATCAGCCCTTGCGGTTATTTCCGGAAACTCGTCAAAAAGAGAATCTCCCATGCCTTTTTTTTGTGATCCCTGTCCCGGAAACAGAATTGCCGACATTGTTTATCGCCTTTCTTGTGAAAAAAAATATCTAATTCCTCTCGTTCCAGCGCTCCGCGTGGGAATAGGAAAGATTCCTCGCTACGCTCGGAATGACAGTTGTAATTACTCGGAATGACAGTTGTAATTCTTATTTCTCACTTCAACAGGGTTGTAATCGGGCGGCATTGAAGCAGGTAGAGGTTTTTGCCCGAAAAGGCGCATTCGATGTCGGCGGGCCAGCCGCTCCGGGCTTCCAATGTGCGGGTCATCTGTGCAATCTGACCCAGCCTGTCCGCATTCAGCACCGGCTGACGCTGCATCAGACGCGGGACCGTCACTTCCTGCACGCCGGAAGGTTTAAGAATTGTCATCTGTTCTTTCGCGCCGATGTCCTGTCTGATCAGGGCAAGATCGGATTTGCTCACAATATAAGCATCCGGAGTCACGCTGCCGTCTGCAAGGCTCTGTCCCAGCCCCCATACCGCATTGACAAACATCTCTGCATGATTGCCGGTGACAGGATTGACGCTGAATGCAATCACGGAGATGTCGGCGGCGATCTGTTCCTGAATCAGAACAGCTATGGGGATTTTCTCTGAAGGCGGCGGAGAATTTGCGGTGTTGCGGCTGCGGTAAATCCGGACACGCTCTGTATCCGCAGATTTCCAGCATCTCAGCACGGCTTCCCGCAGTTGTCCGATGCCGACCACGTTCAGAAATGTCTCATACTGCCCCGCCGACGAGGCGCTGTGACTGTCTTCATCGGCCGCGGACGAGCGGACTGCCACAGGAGGTTCTGCTGTTCCGAGCCGCGCCGCAAATTCCTGATATGCCCGGTCAAGCAGCCATCCGATATTTTCCGGCACGGTTTCAGGCTGTCCATGAGCGCGCCATTGAGCGAATGCTTCTGCGGTCAGACAGAAGCCCGGAGGGACGCGAAACTGTCCTGAGAGTTCGCTTAAACGCGCTGCTTTTGCGCCGACAAGCGAGATGTCGCGTGCCTCTTCCTGATCAAGCCAAATCAGCATGAAACCCTCCGATGTTTTTAACCGCAAAGAACGCAAAGATTAAAACCGCAAAGGACACAAAGATTTCACAAAGCCTTGAGCCCTTTGCGCCTTCTTTGCGTCCTTTGCGGTTAAAAAAACTTGTACCCGGTCGCTGACTCTCCCGGCTCAGATTCAATTTTCAACTATCTGCCCGTATTCCATTTTCACAAGCCGATCCGGAAGATGAAAATACCGGTCGTCATGCGTGACCGCAATGACGGTCTTGCCCTGAGCCTTAAATTCGGGGATCAGGGTATGATAAAAATATTCCCGGAAATGCGGATCCTGATCCGCTGCCCATTCATCAAAAATATAAATCGGCCTGTCTTCCATCATAACTGTCACCAGCGCAAGTCGCTTTCTCTGTCCTGTGGAGAGATCGAGCGTGCTGAATTTCCCGTCACTGTATGTCACCCGCTTTTCCAGATCAAAGCGTCTGAGAAGCCCGGAAAGTTTTTCAGACTCTTTTTCTCCAAGCGGAACCGTCATGCCGTAGAGACGGTCAAACAGATGAAAATCGGTGAAAATCGGTGCGAAAAGCTCCCGGTATGCCCGAATATCCGCTTCTTTTCCGTTTACCAGAAAGCGGCAGGACGCGGCATCATACAATCCTGTCAGCAGCCGCAGCAGGGTGGTTTTGCCGCTGCCGTTGCCGCCTGTGATGAAAATAACTTCTCCGGATAGGCACCAGAAATTCAGAGGACCCGCTGTGAACGGATGCCCGTCTTTTGCTCTGAATGCAAAAGAGAGATTTTCATATATCATGTGCTTATAGCGCGACAGTTCTTCCGGGCTTGCTTTCACGACCGATTCCGCAACAAAATTTTCCATTGTCTCCTCAAGCCTGAGCAATCGCCGAAGCGATAAATATGCCTGATGAAACTGGGAGTAAAAACTGACCACATGATTTAAAGGCATGGTCACCAGCATTCCCACAATTATCATCAGGATATAAGGCGAAGCGGCGGTGAAAGGCAGCCCGAGGGTAATGATGAGCAAAGCCAGATACCATGAGGCATAAATGATCGAAGATGTATTCGTATGACAGTGAAGATAGCGGATTCTGAGTTCCTGCATGGCGCTGACATGCCTGCCGAGACCTCTGTGATAAAAATCACTGCTTTTCCTGTCATTCAGACGCAGTTCTTTGAAACCTCCGAGCAAATCCCCCACAGCCGAAAAGAGCCTGTTTTCCTGATCCCGAACCTGATCCCGAGTCTGCTTCTTCAGCTGGTCGGTCTCGCCCTTCATCTTCTTGGCCTCCGTGGAGACCTCCGCGCCGAGGTTCTTCTTCGCGCGTTTGGCCTCTTGGTTGCTGAGGGCCTTCTCCGATCTCGTGCGCGTTTGTTCGCTAACCATGTCTCCAGCGGCCTCTCCGGACCCTAGGTGTTCCTGCACTTGC
>DZCT01000445.1 GCA_022736535.1 Desulfatirhabdium butyrativorans
TCTCTTAACTTAATGGCACAGGGGCTTACCCCTACGTTGGTGTTTTCGTGATTAAAAATTGAGGAGGGAATATAATATGTTGAAAAAACAGATGGCATTGTTGTTTATTTTCTTTGTCGGAATAATGGCAGGCGCAGGCGATGTCAGCGGCGCGGAAAAACATAATATGGCTTTGCAGCCTTTACCCGCGCTCGAAGAAATAAAGCCGGTTCCGGAAATCGGCGAAATCGCCCCCCTGCCGGAAATCAAAGAAACTGCCCCGCCGTCAGTAATTGAAGGAAATGAAACTGACGTGAAATCCGATGACGGAAATCTGAATCAGATAAAAAAAAGATCAGGCGCGGTGATGCTGGGAATTATTGACAGAATAGGGGAAAAAGATATTGTCATCAATGACAATCTTTGCAACCTTTCTCCGAATATGAAATATTATTCCAAAAACGGCAATGAAATATCAAAATCGAGTTTTAAAGCCGGAGAGCGTGTCAGTTTTGCCTTAAACCCTGACAATGCTTATGAGGTCATGTCCATATCGAAATTTAAGTGAAAACCCGAGGAGAAATTCTATGCGTATGAGATATGTGCTGGCAGTATGGATTTGCATCATGGGATTTGCCTCTCTGTCTTCTGCCGAAATTTACCGATACAGAGATGCAAACGGCGTCCTCCGCTTCACGGATAATCCTGCGGAAATCCCTGAAAATCAGTTGCCGGAAAGCTTGCAGACCTATAAAAAAGTAGAAGAATTCCGTCCGCCGGAAGAAGCGGTTGCGCCGCAGCCGACAACGGCAAGCCCGAATGCCGCCCCGAGTGCGGGAGAAAATACCGAATCCGAAGAAACCGCTCCTTCAGATGCTTTGATAGAGCAGCGAAGAAGCCTGTCAAGCGAACATGTTGAAATTACAAAATTAACTCAGAAACTTAACAGTGAAAAAGCGTTGGCAAAAACGCCCGCGCAGCGCAATGAATACAATGAAAGCGTAAGGCTTTTGAATGAGCGGATTTCGGTTTATGAGCAGAAGCGGCGAGTATTTGAGGATAATTTAAAAACTTTTAATGAAGAACTGAATAAGGTACCCTCCGAACCTGCAAACACTGAAGCCGCCGCGCAGACTCAGGAAAACGATATTCCTTTAACAGTGACTCAACCTTCGGAGCCGGAAGAAGCGGAAGAGGAAATCGCTGTTGCTGAGGATGAAGAAAAACCGTCGGATACAAAAGCAGCAAAGACTCCGGAGCCGAGAGATGACAGGGCAGGCAAAGAAAAAGCAGCGCCATCCTCCGAATCCTCCGACGACAATGATGAAAGTGAAGCGGAACCTTCTGAGTCTGAAAGCAAATCTTCTGCGAGCGGAGAAAATGCGGAAGAAGAATAGAGAGAATCAGGTGCAGAAATAAACGAAGCGTTTTTATTAGCTGTAAAACGGCCTGTGTTAAAACAGATAAACCCGTTTTACAGGCGGGCAGTCGGCGGAGCCTGAAGCGACAGCTACTGGCTGTGAAATCTTGTCCCCGGATAAACTTCTCTGTCAGACTGAAGAATCAAAACAGTTGATGTGCTTTCCTCACTGTAAAGAACGATAAATTTCCCGATATGAATCCGGGGCAGACGGATTTTCTGTTCCGCGTCAGGGTTGGGACGGATTTCCTCCTGATAATACAGATAATATGTCTGTCCCTGTTTCACACCGTCTTTATGTCCCCTGTCTATGAAAGCAACACTGTTCTGTCCGATCATTCCGGAGCCTTCTTCGGATCCGATAATTTTTCCTTCAAGTCCTTTGACGCTTTCCGCCAAGGAGATTTTCGGCGACCTGCCGATGTAGGGCATAACATGGTCATTGACAGAAATGATCCGAAAGGACTGAATCACTTTTCCGACCACTAAAGAAGGCTCCTCTTTCCGGATGGCTTCAATAATGCCTGTCAGAGAATACTGATGAATGTCGTGCTGCTCTGTTTTCCCGTCTGTTACGGTTTTCAGCAGCTTGAACACCGTATAATATCTGCCGATAACAATAGGGACATTTCCTGTTTCTTTTATATAAACTTCATCTCCCTTGCCGATGAGATCATGACTTCCCCTTACTTTGAAAATAAAGCCTGAAGGCGTAAGCGGCTTTTCTCTGAGAAAGCCGATGCGGTCAATCATGGGATAGTGATAGGAGGGCGGTTCCTGAGACAGCGGAAGCTCAAATGCCCCGGATTGCTGATGGATATTTTTTTCTTCTGCACAAAGACTGAAAGGGAAAAGAGCCGACAGAATTATCATAAATAAAATTGAGAATCTGTTTTCAGACTGCATGGATTTTCCTCCGTTTTGATTTGAAAGATTTTGCATAAAAAAAGGGATTACGGAGAATTTTCCCGCAATCCCTTTGAGTTGTATGTGGCTGAGGGACCAGGATTTGAACCTGGGTTAACGGGGCCAGAACCCGTTGTCCTGCCGCTAGACGATCCCCCAAAAGAAAAATCTTATATACTTAAACTCGGAAGCGAAGTCAAGAAAAATTTTTCTTTTTTTATTTTCTTTTTTTATCCATTGATGAACCCAAGCGCATTTTTCAGGCGGGACAATACCTGCTCTTTGCCCAGAACTTCAATGATTTCAAATATACCCGGGCTTACGGTTTTCCCGGTCAGCGCGACCCGGACCGGCTGCGCGATTTTGCTGAATTTCAGCCCTGCGGATTCCAAAACTTTTGCAAACGCGGCTTCAAGGGCTTTTTCGCTGAAGGTTTCAATGGCTTCAAGCTCGGCAATCAACTGACTGAGCGGCTCCAGCACCGCCGGCGTCAGGAATTTTTTCACAGCATTTTCATCATATATCAGATTTTCCTGAAAATAAAACTCCGCGCCGTCTGCCATTTCTTTCAAAGTCTTGCTCCGGGCATTCAGGGTTTTGATCACGCCTTCCAAATAGGGACCCGCCTCAGCTTCATATCCTTTTTCCTTGAGAAAAGGGAGAAGATGCGGGACAATTTTGGCAGGCGGCGCAGCTTTGATGTGATCGGCATTCAGCGCCAGCAGCTTTTCCAGATCAAAGACGCCGGCGGAGCGCCCGATGTTTTCCAGATTGAATTTTTCAATCAAATCCTCACGGGTGAAAAACTCCTGATCCCCGTGGGACCATCCCAGACGCACAAGGTAATTGATGAACGCGTCCGGCAGAAATCCCATATCCCGGTACGCGGTCACGGAAGTTGCGCCGTGCCGCTTGCTCAGGCGGGTGCGGTCATTGCCGAGAACCATGGGAACATGCCCGAAAACAGGCAGTTGTGCGCCCAACGCCTTGTAAAGCTGAATCTGGCGGGGCGTGTTGTTGACATGATCATCTCCCCGAATCACCGTGTTGACACCCATGGCAATATCGTCAATCACCACGACAAAATTGTAAGTCGGCACGCCGTCGCTGCGCTGAATGACAAAATCATCCAATTCCGAGTTCTGAAACACGATATTTCCCTTTATCACGTCTTCCAGCACTGTGGTTCCCATGAGCGGGGCTTTGAAACGCACAACGGTGTTTTCGCCTTTGGAAAGCTTTTTTTCACGGCATGTACCGTCATATTTGGGTTTTCCGCCGGTTTCCATTGCCTTTTTCCGCATCGCGTCCACTTCTTCGGGCGTGCAGGAACAGTAATAGGCATGTCCTGAATCCAAAAGCTTCTGAATATATTCCTGATAAATGGGAAATCGCTGGGTCTGAAAATAGGGACCTTCGTCCCAGTCAATATCGAGCCATTTCAGGGCTTCAAATATGGCGTCAACAGATGCCTGCGTGGAACGCTGAACATCGGTGTCCTCGATTCTGAGGATAAATCTGCCCTTTGTATGACGGGCATAAAGCCAGTTGAAAAGCGCGGTTCGTGCGCCTCCCACATGGAGGTATCCCGTAGGACTGGGAGGAAAACGAGTTATAATTTTATTCATTTATTTCAACCTCATATATATTTGCTGCTCTTAAAAAATCCGATTTTTTCGTCATTTCGAGCGAAGCGAGAAATCTTATCGTTCATAACCGTAAGATTTCTCCTC
>DZCT01000037.1 GCA_022736535.1 Desulfatirhabdium butyrativorans
CTTACTACTAAACAGATTCAACTTTTTTCCGAGTTAAAAGGAGGAGGAATTTCAAAAAAGAAAATGTGATTCTGAAGGGAGAAACGGGGGCGGTTTCCGGTTAAAATATCCGCCGCTGACTTTGTTTTCATTAGGTCAACTTAAAAAGGAGGAAGGCAGTTATGAAAAAGACGGCATTGTTTTTTATTCTGGTTATGGCGTTTGCAGTCGGCGGAACCGCTTACGGCAGTGGCAATAAGGTTACATCCGACCTTTGGATAAATGCGATTATTAATACTGTTGAAAAAGGTCAGATTGAAGCGGTCTGGCAGAAAGGCGGGGATGCCTATACTTTCCGCGGAGACCGTGTGATATGGGGTTATTTTTATGCCAGTCCGTCAGATGTTACATGGGGCAGCCAAAACAATCCTGATTTATTTGTCAAAATTTGGTTTGATGTAAACGGAAGGGTGGATGTCAATTTTTTTCATGTTTCAGTACCGGATATAGATGTGTACTCGGATTATCCTTATCAAGGTACGGCGGACGAGCATGATGTTGCAACCACCTCAAAAAGATATATCCGACATTATTATGAGAAAAGCGTAAGCCAGTCAAGCGTAACTTACGAAGATGGAAATCCGGCCTCGGGATATTATCCGGCTGCTGATCCTGCCGGCAATATTACTTCCAATAACCTGAAAATAGGTGCGATGATCAATACCGTAGAAAAAGGCTTGATTGAAGCAGTTTGGCAAAAAGGCGGAGAAGGCGCAACCAGCAGAGGCGATAAAGTTATATGGGGACATTTTTATGCAAATCCTTCAGATGTTTCATGGGGTGGGCTGAACAATCCTGATTTATTTGTTAAAATTTGGTTTGATGTAAACGGAAGGGTGGATGTAAATTATTTCCATGTTTCAGTCCCTGATATTGAAGTTTATTCTGATCTTCCTGCTGAAGGCAGCTATAGTCAAAAAGGAACGACAATTCTGACCGACAGATACATAAGGCATGAATTTAATATAGACCCTTCTTCCAATAATGATGATGCTGTAGTCCTTTTCGGAACGGGTAATAAGGGATTTACTGTCGGAGATGAAGAACAATATGATGCCATGTCCGGATTTCGTAGCGGGATAGCGATGGAGTATGATCTTCCTTCACAAACAGATTATTCTTCAAAAGTTCCTGCTGTTAAGAGTCAAGACTGTACAGGCTCATGCACGTCATGGTCCGTCGGATATTATTTAAAAAGTTATCAAGAAGTTGTTGAGGAAGGATGGGATAAAAATAAGAATGCCTTCAGTCCTATGTATTTATGGGCAATGCAATGCCGATCTCATTTTGATAATGCTGAATATAATCCGGCTAACATTATAACAGCATGGAGAGTTCTTAATAATTATGGATGTGCTAAATATGAGACTATGCCTTTTGAGTATTTTTGTGACCGCTCCTTTGAAAGAGAGATGCAAAAATATGCGGATGTGTCTATATCATCCGGTATCAAAGCGGAAGCGATGAAATATAAAAGCGGAAGTTATGTGCCTTTGTATAGTTTGGATGAAATAAAGGGGGAGTTAGCGAAAAACGGTCCTGTCGTTTTAGGAATCAACCGATATTCCTCTGATGCTCCGACTTCTAACTGGAATCCTTCTCCTGAAAATAACTATCTGAGTTATGATCCTGATAACATAGAAGGAGGACATGCTGTTTTATGCGTAGGTTATAATGACAGCAAGTTCGGAGGCGGCGCTCTCAAATTCGTAAATAGCTGGGGAGAGGACTGGGGACCTGAGGGCGGGTATTGTTGGATAAGATATTCGGATGTAAAAAAAATCGGTGAGGGTCAAATCGTTGTAGTTGCACTGGCTATTATTGACAGCAAAAATGTAAAAGAAAAAACTCCTACTGCCAAAAAACCGGATAGTCCGACAAATGTATCGGCATCAGATGCTATAGGGACTTATGTGGATATTACCTGGACAAAAACAGATACTGCCCTCTTTTATAAGATATACCGGGTTAAAGTTGGAGATACTTCAACTTACGAAGCGATTGGCGTATCTTATTCAGGCAGTTACAGGGATGACTCTGTAGAGCCGAAAGTTGAATATTATTACTCTGCGGTGTCTGTCAATGACATCGGTGAATCAGACCACTACGCTTCGGACAAGGACGACAAAGCTTATGTTGATAAAGGGAGCGCTAAAGGACAAAGCCTTATTAAGCCTGTGGTCAAGTGGACAGGTAATAACGACAATGAAATCAGGTCGTATTTTGAAGCCTCAAATATGGACCCGGCAGCCACTGCAATGGAAGTATTTGTATCCACAACAAACAAAGGACCCTGGAGTTCTTTTGGGTGGGTCAATCCCGGCGATTTTCATATCACATGGGGAGAAAACTCGGAATATGTGGGAACAACTCCTTTTGTTTTAGTCAAAGTGGCTAATACATCTGCTTATAGCTATTCGGATCCGGTCCAAGTGAAACAAACAATTGTTACTCGCGTTCCGGTAGCGATAATCAAGACCTTTACCGCTACAGCAGATGAAGATTCAATTACGCTTTCATGGACAACTGACGGAGGAAAGGTTGATTTTTATGAAATATGGAGAAAATTAGCATCTTCCGAAGATAATGAATCTGAGTGGGTCTTACACGATAACAATGTTGCACCTGATTGGACTTCGGGAGTTGATTCAAAGGCTTTACCCGGAAAGGCGTATTATTACGCTATACGAGCAGTATATCAGGGGACACAAAGCGAGTTTAAGATTACAGATGAGCCGGTAAAAATTATTGTAAAACAGGCGAATCTGTATCTGTATAATATTAATTATAATTATGATATGGTTATCAATCCGGCGGAGTTTGAGATAGAGGTGTGGAATGACGGTGATGTAGCCATAACTGACTATGCGATTAAGATAAAGGCCTATGATTGGAATGACGGTAAGGTCTACGCAATGATAACTTTTAAGGCTTCAGATGTTGACTGGGATGGCGACTTGTTGCCTTTAAAAGCGGGCTATCGTCATATTTTATCGTTCACTTATAATATCCCCCCGGAGTATGCTGACGGGCATTATTATTCGTGGGGTATTGAGATAGACCCGAATAATGAAATCAGCGAGTTGTATGAGGATGACAATCTGCTTTGGAGTGATGAAAGCTGGTGGTTTTTCAATAGCAATAGCCGCTCTTCCGGAGATATAAAAATACTTCAAAAGATAACAGATGTCCCTGTTATGAATTCTAAATGCGGCAATGCAAGAGCATTTAATGAAAAATGCGAATGCACTGACAGCCGTTTAAGGTGCAAGGAGGAACGTATTGGCCCGATTCGCTATAAGAAACCTTCGTTCTGTATTAAGTATTAAAGTGTTTTTTGTGCCCCTTTGGATTCTAATGCTCGCATGTGTGCCATCATTGGCCACATGCGTGGCATCTCAAGCAGTTGTGTTGGGAGAGGTAAAAATAGCCGGTTCTCAGCCTTTTTCCGTTGAACAGAACACTTCTGAATCTCAACATATTGTTAATGCATTATTAGATCAGCTTACATCTCTTAATGAAGCAGAGCGATTCAGAGCTTTGGACAAAGCTAAAAAGGAGATCAATAAAATTGCTGTCAAGCGTATTGATAATTGCCTCACATCTCTGCGCCCGAAAAATGTCAGTACCTTGATATTTTTATTGATGGATATGAAAAATGACGCTTTGTATAAGGTCAGCTCGGCAGCTCGGATGAGTGTTGAAAATTCACAGGGAAGTTTTCCAAATATTGCATATTACTATGCAAGGGTTCAGCCTCAGACAGGGATTTCCGAGCTTTATCGCCTGTATGGAATAAAACCTGATCAGATATTAGCAATTTCTAAGGCTATAGGAGAAGTCGGCACACCTGAAGCAATGAAATTTCTTTTGACAGCGGCAAGATCGCAGAAAAAACAGGGTAAAGATATATATCCTATTTTGGCTGGATTGAAATATTCACACAACTCTGTCAAAGAGGAAGAAGTTTTCTGGCTTCTTGAACAAGAGCTTAACAGGGAAGAACTTATATCGCTCTCTCATCTTAAAGTTGAATTTGCACAAAAGGATTTAATAAAGCTTTATAGAGAAGGCGGAAGAAAAAAAAAATATGCGGTTGAGTATATTTTTCGTGATCCTGTTGCTAATTTTGAAAGTTTAAAATGGATTGTTGATAGAGAGATTGAAAATAAAAACTATGAGTTAGTATTACAATGGATGATGTCAGATAATGTTCAAAAAAGCAATAATCAGCAGGTTATTTCTTATAAAGAAAGGGTCATAAAGAAAATCAGAAAATAATCCGGTATTATTGAATTGTTCCGCTTAAAATTGCAGAACAAATGGAGAGTAATTTTTTTAAATGTATAATTTTATTCATAATTTCAAGTGAAACAATATTCTGCTATGTTTTGTTGATATTTTTTTATGCAGGGGCAAGCCCCCGTGCTTGCCCTAATCCGTAAAAAATCAACGGCGGGGTCGTAACCCCGCCCTACTCTCCACCATGATTCGGAGTGCGAAAATGACCCATTTTATAATAGACCTCTTTCAAAAGTCAAGTTTTATCCAATAAAATCAAGTGAGCAACTCCCACTTTTGAAAGAGGTCTAATACCAATTCGCTTTCAAAAATCGGTCTTTTCAGACCGTAAAGCGATTTTTCAAATCGCTTAAACCCCTTAAACCGCTTGAAAAGCGGTTTTACGGATAACACTGTTTTTGACAGCGAATTGGTATAAGATCGGTTCGCAAAGCAAAACGGGTTTGAAACCCGTTTTACAGGCAAATCTGTTTTAAGCCTGGACGCTGCGCTCATTTTTGCACTCCGGATTGCTGTTTTTGCATGACAGAACAGATCAGCGGGGGGCCGCCCCTTAATCTTAATGCCATCGGGCGCAGGAGGAGACAGATATGAATCTATCTGTAACTTTTGATAATCTCCTCCAAAGAAAGGGCTTTGCTTCCCTGACCGACTGCCGCAAATTTCCACTCCTCATTGTGGCGGTAAATTTCACCGACAATTAAAGAGGTGAAACCCGTGTAGGCTTCTGTGAGGTTGAAGCGCGCCATCTCTTTATTATCCGCCAGATTTACAATGCGCATGAACGCGCTCTGTATCATGCCGAAATGCTGTTTGCGCTCCGCACATTTATAGATATTTGCCACAAAAACAAGCTTTCGGATCCCCTGCGGCACACGGGATAAATCCGCAACCACCTGCTCATCATCGCCCTCTCCTTTGCCGGTCGTATTGTCGCCTTTGTGAACCACACTGCCGCATTTGCTGGACAAATTCCCGAAATAAATGACATCTTTTATGCTGTCCAGTTTGTCCGTTGCATTCAGCATCAACACGGAAGTATCGCAGTCTATCTGCGCGGAACCGCCTTTTACCGGGTCCCATCCGAGTCCTGCCATGATCTTTGATAATGCTCCGCTTTCTTTGGACAAACTGATTCGCTGACCTTTCTGCAAACTGACGCCCATTTTCTTTTCTCCTGTATATGAGGTTCGGGGTTTGGGGTTCGGGGGAAGCCCCCCCGAACCTCTCACCCCGAACCCCGTACCCCCTCCTAATCCACATTTAAGCCGAAATTTTTGCAAAGCGCGGCTAATCCGCCCTGAAACCCGCTCCCGATGGCATTGAATTTCCACTCCGCGCCGTGACGGTAAAGTTCTGCCACCACAATCGCTGTTTCAATGCTGAAGTCTTCGCCCAGATCATATCGGAGCAGTTCCTGATTGGAATCTTCGTTCACAATGCGGATAAAAGCATTTGAAACCTGTCCGAAATTCTGACTCCTCTCCGTTGCGTCATGAATCGTCACGGCAAAGGCGATCTTATGAACCTGCGGCGGAACTTTGTCTAAGGAAATTTTGACCTGCTCATCATCGCCCGTGCCTTCTCCGGTGAGATTGTCTCCCAGATGGGTTACGGAGTCTGAGGCGTGTTTTTTATTGTTATAAAAAATAAAGTCGCCCTCGCCCGTCACTTTGCCGCTTTCCCCTGCCATGAAAACGCTGGAATCCAGATCAAAAGGATGCCCGCCGTCATATTTTTTCGTATCCCACCCCAAACCGACCAGCACTTTTTTCAATCCCGGATTGGTTTTGGTCAAGTCCACTTTCTGCCCTTTTTTCAAGCTTACTGCCATGAATCAATCTCCTTTTTTTTAGGTTATGTCAGGGTATCGGAAATAAAAGGTTCTCGCAAAAAAGCGTTTGTTTCTCGCAAAGGCGCTAAGACCGCAAAGTCCGCTAAGAATTTATTTTATAAAAAAAAAGCGTTTCTCTGCGCTCTTTGCGTTCTTTGCGAGAAATAATAAGGTTTCTCGCAAAGGCGCTAAGTCCGCAAAGATTTTATTTTATAAAAAAAGCGTTTCTTTGCGCTCTTAGCGTTCTTTGCGAGAGATAAAAAAAAAGCGTTTGTTTCTCGCAAAGGCGCTAAGGCCGCAAAGTCCGCAAAGATTTTATTTTATAAAAAAAAAGCGTTTCTTTGCGCTCTTAGCGTTCTTTGCGAGAAATAATAAGGTTTCTCGCAAAGGCGCTAAGACCGCAAAGTCCGCAAAGAATTTATTTTATAAAAAAAAAGCGTTTCTTAGCGTTCTTTGCGAGAGATCAAAACAGACGAAACCTGTCATTCCGCTTCTATTCCGTAATGTTCGCACAATGCCGCGAGACCGCCTTTGAATCCGCTTCCGACGGCATTGATCCGCCATTCATCTTTGTAGCGGTAAATTTCTGTTATCACAATCGCTGTTTCAACAGACAGATGTTCGGCAAAAGGATATGACAGCACTTCCTTTTTCTCAGCAGCGTCAATAATCCTTAAATATCCCTTTGAAATCTGTCCGAAATTCTGAGCTCTTTCATCGGCTTCAATGGTCACGGTAACTGCCAATGTCTGAATATAAGACGGAACACGGCGCAGATCAAGCTGTACGATTTCATTGTAGCTCTGTTTCACGCCGATCCCGTGATCTTCCTTCAGCCTTATGCTTCCGCAGCGGCTTATCGGATTGTTGTAAAAAATAAAATCTTCCTCTTTTGTTTTCTTCGCCGCATCCGTCATAAATACGGATATGTCGAGATCAAGTCTCTGATTTTCTGAATGATTCAATTCCCATTCCAGTGTAAGCAGTATTTTTGATATATCTGAAACCTTCTGATTCAGACTGATTTTCTGTCCCATTTTCATTATGAGAGAATCCCCTGTGCTGATAAGATGATTTGAATCCATGCGCCGAATATTCCCCTTGCTGTCCGGCGGACTTGAAATCCGCTCTGCGGGCTGTGCATGGGGAAGCGGCGATCCCAAAACAATATTTCCGGCATGAGCTGTTTTTTCGCCGACGTCAACCGTCAGCTTGCCGTACCGGCGCGGCTGAGGGATGTATTTTCCGGTGTCTATGGTCAATTTCATTTTCTGATTTCCTTGTAAAATGTCAATTAAGCTACAAATATTTCGCCCCTAACGGGGCTTGCAGCTCCGCAGGAGCGTCATATTTGTAGCACGTCATATTTGCAGCACTCCGCAGGAGCATCATATTTGTGAAATTTCAATCAATGCCGACTTTTATTCCCGAAGGTCTTTCAGCAGGCTGAACGATGACAATTTCACCGGGCGTATTAAATTCAAAATAATAGGATTCGCCGGAAGACTGCCCGATAAAGGTTTTCCAACTGATGTCGGTTCTGACGCTCGGGTCTTTGCCGGTCCAGCAGACCACCGCATCGGGATCGACCGAGCAGGGCGTTTCCAGAATAAGGGGATTGCCGTCGCTGGTGATCATCACCTGCGCTTTTTTTCCGACAGCCGTAAGCTCTGAAGTAAACAGCCCTTTCTGCGATGCCACACCCACGCCGATAAAACGGACCCCGTATTTGCAGTCTTCTGTAAATGCCAGCAGATTTTCGCTTTCAACCCCGATACTCTGCCCCTGCTGCAAAGTGATGATGCTGACATGCCTTGCATGATCTGCCATATAATATATGCCGCTGCCCGAAACTTTCATCAGCGGCATGTTTTCGCCGGTAAGCTTTCGTGCGGCAAGCCCCATGACCGCTCTGAGAACGCCCTGCTGTTCATTGGGACCCAAAAGCATTTTTTCAGCTTTGAAATTTCCCTGATATGCCACCATCGCGCCCAGCTTGGAATAAAAATGCCCGTCCCCCTGCGCCACACATGTCAGTTCCTGATGGACTCTGAAATCAAACATGACAAAATTCTCCTTTCATCTTAGGAATTACGCAGTTGATGAAAAAATCAGAGCGAGCAGAGACACAAAATTTTGCGTCTCCACGCTCCCGGCTCTGAGCCGACTGCGTAACTCTTACATCTTTCAGCCGATCCGGGATATATCGGGTTTGACAACTTTTGAAAAATTGTCAAATTTTGAATCTCTTGCGGCTATAAAATTTCCGCAGAGACGCAAAATCTTGCGTCTCTGCGCACAAATCCCCCTGCCCCCCCTTTAAAAAAGGGGGGGTTGCGGAAAAACGCCCCGATCCCTCAGATAGTTGATGATCCTTTCCATTTCCTGTCTGAGCAGTTCATCATAAGACAAAACCTGTTTTATATCCTGATTTTTTGCAGCTTTTTCAATTTCTTTGGAATAATTCGCAGAAGAATAAATTCTGACAGCACTGACAAGATTTGTCATTGAATGCGCTGCTTTTGCGATTTGTTCAAAATCTTTTTCGGAAATTGCCCGCGTAAGTCTTTCCATTCTGACAGGCGTTTCACGAACAAAGCCTTTGAGCATATTGTTTAAAAATTCTTTATCGTCATTATATTGTTCGATATATCGCATGATATCGGCGATGCAATGTTCCACACCATCGTTACCAAGCCGGGGCTTGGTAACGAGAGCTTCGGGCTTGGCAGCGTTCCCAATCCTCTTTCCTATCGTATAAAAGAGTTCGTCTTTATCAACCGGTTTGGGCAGATAATCATCCATCCCCGCATTTATGAACTGCTCCCGATCACCTTTCATCGTATATGCAGTCAGAGCAATAATCGGAATTGAGAATTGAGAATTGAGAATTTCTGATTCGTAATTTTTAATTGCCCTTGCCGCTTCGATTCCGTCCATTTCAGGCATCTGAATATCCATGAGAATAACATCAAAATGCCCTTTTTTGAAGGCTTCAATCGCCTGTTTGCCGTCAGAAACAGATACAACATCATGTCCCGCAGTTTCCAGAATATGCACGACAGCCATCCGGTTGAGTTGATCATCTTCTGCAACAAGTATTTTCAAAGGAGGAAGAATAAGCGGCTCGGCTGCATGTTTTTCAGCTTCCCTCTTTATAAGTTCTTCTGATGAGGCTTTTTCGAACATTGCGGTGAAATAAAAGGTGCTTCCCTTGCCTATCTTGCTTTCAAGCCGGATTTCACCTCCCATCATTTCAACAAGTTTTTTTGAAATCGGCAGTCCCAGTCCGGTTCCCGGATACTTTTTGAAATATGAGACGTCAAGCTGCACAAAACTTTCAAACAGGTCAGCGTACCTGTTTTCAGGTATTCCGATTCCCGTATCTCTTACAGAAAAAAGAAGTTTGTAAGGTTCGTCTGTTTTTTCAACATTCATGGTTATCGTTCCCTGTTCTGTAAATTTTACGGCATTGCCGACCAGATTGATAAGCACCTGCCTCAGACGGCTTTCATCTCCGTGCAGATATCTCGGAACATCATGAGCGATATTGAGTTGTAAAAACAGCTTATTATTTTTTGCTTCGGGTCCGAACTGGCTGAGGATTCCTTCCATAGTATAACAAAGATCAAACTCTGCCGGGGAGAGTTTCATTTTGCCTGCTTCGATTTTGGAAAAATCCAGAATATCATTGATGATGTTCAGCAGGGATTCGGCGCTGTGTTGCATTGCGATGAGACTCTGCCTTGCATTGCCTTCCGAATGATAGGTCAGCATTATTTTAATCATCCCGATAATGCCGCTGATAGGCGTGCGGATTTCGTGGCTCATATTGGCAAGAAATTCGCTTTTTGCCTTATTGGCGGCGTCGGCGGCTTTTTTGGCTTTTCGCAGTTCTTCCTCTGTCTGCCTTTGTTTTGTGCAGTCGTGCATAAAGCCGAAACCGTAAAGCATTTTCCCCTCTGCATCAAGAATTGATCCTGCACGTTCCCACAAGGGAAATCGCCGACCGCTTTTATCATGCACATCGAGTATTCCTTCCCAACTTTCTCCCCGCATCAATGCAGGCACAACCTGACTGTTAAGTATTTCAAGAGATTCGGGCGGATAATAATCCCGATAGTTACAGCTTAAAGCTTCTTCCAAAGACCTTCCGAACAATTTTTCATGCGCCGGATTGATATAAATCAAGCGCCCCTGCGAATCGCTTATCGCAACGGATTCATCAGAACTCTCGGCAATGATTTTGAATAATTGCACTTCTGCTTCTGTTTTTTTCCGTTCTGTAATGTCATGGGCAAGACCAAACATTACCCTGCGTCCTTTCCATACATAAGTACCGCCTACAATTTCAACCGGAAATATCGTGCCGTCTTTTTTACGGTGATATCGCAGAGGAATAAATATCGTACCTTCACGGATTGCCTGTTTTGTAGCATCATCGGATACCTCATGTTCGACAGTGATGTCATGGATAGTCATAACGCCTGAAACTAATTCTTCCCGGCTGTAACCGTAGAGTTTTTCATGGGCATTATTGACATCAAGAAATCTCAGCGTCTCAAGGTCAAAAATACAGATTGCATAAATTTCATTATTGAATATAACACGGTATTTTTCCTCGCTTTCTCGGAGCGCATCCTGCATTTGTCTGCGTTCATGAATATTTTCCAACAGCCATATTGACCCGTTGTTCAAATCGGCAGGATTGGCAGCCGCTCCTGTGAGGTTACACCAAAAATAAGTATTGTCTTTCCGTTTCATTATGATTTCGGTCTGACAGATTCCTCCCCGCTTAATTTTGTCATAAACTTTTCCCGTTTCTTCATATTGTTCTTTTGAAGGATACAATCTTTCCGTACTCGTACCGAGTATTTCATCAGAAGTGTAACCGAATAACTCTTCAAAATATTTATTTATTCTGAAAAGAATTCGGTTTTTCAGAAAAACGATTCCGATCCCTGCATTATCAAGAATAACTTTTTGTTCATTAAAAAGATCCCTGAATTTTTCTTCAGCCCGCCTGCGCTCGGCGATTTCATCGCCCAGTTGCTGATTGATTGTCTCCAGCTCCGCTGTGCTTTGCTGAAGTTTTTCATTCGCCCGTTGCAGTGCTTCGGTTTTTTCTGCAACCTTCATACGGAGCATCTTTATCGAGGCAAGAATGAGAAAAAATGCTCCGGCGATTCCGCACAGCGCAATCATTAAAAAATAACGGAATTTTTGCTCTTTCTTGATCTTCAACTTTTGAGGATCAAAAACAAAGTTGTCAATATCAAGCGGGTTTTTAATGATTCCGAGGTCTTTTATCAAATCGTGCATCCGTTGCCAGCGATGCGGATTGGTATGAGCGACATCAACTATCGGATACAGGGTAAGCTCTTTCACGCCCTTAATCTGAAACCGGTTAAATTCATAAAAATTACCGCCGGCAATATCGGACCTGCGCGGAAGTTCCTGTGAAATTTTATCCGCAATTTCAGCAGAATGTTCAAGCGCATATACCCATCCTTTTACAGTGGCGTTCAGAAAATGTTCCGCAGCTTCAGGATTATTTTTAATCCATCGTTCATGGGTAAAAAGAGAATCTCCGTAAAAATCAATTCCGTAATTGATAGGACGCAGAATTTTCACACGGATTCCCTGTCGGCTGAAGGTATATGGGGCTGAAATCCGATAACCGGGAATCACATCCACCTGACCTCTGACAAGATGTTCGATACCGGTCCGGTGAGGATAAGGTTTGATCTTATTCGGGTCTATGCCTTCGGACAGCAGCATTGCCTGCAATTCGATATCAATGAGATCATTGACAATTCTTGCGACTTTAAGATTCGGCAGATCCGAAGGAGAATTGAAAACGGTTTCTTCTTTGGCGTAAAACTCCGCCGCGCTCTGTTTGAAGATGGATACCAACACCACCAGCGGGATTCCCTGATCTCTTGCAATCAGAATATTTGCCGCGCCGATGCCGAAATCCGCATTTCCTTTTGAAACTTCCTCAACAGGATCGAGGATTTTCCCGTCAGGAGTAATGGCAGAACGTATTTCAACATCAAAACCGGCTTGTTTATAATATCCCTGCCATTTTGCCGCATAATAGCCTGCGAACCGGAACTGATGATCCCAGCGCAGTTGAATGGATAGCTTATCTGCCGCATCTGCTGCCATTGCACAGTTTAAAGACAGGATGACAAACATCGGCAGATAAGCAATTGCTGCTATTCTGATTTTCATATATCAGGTTTTCAAACCCCATTCTTTCTTAGCCCGCGCCATACATTCGGGACAATAAGTGTGAGAAGGCGCCAGATGCTGTTTGTCAACCAGAAATTTTTCAAACGAGATCCAATCTCCCGCGCCGTGTTCTTTGCCCGCGTCATCTCTGATTTTTTTGCACACGCAGCATATCGGTACAATATTCTCATATACGTTGATTTGTCTTTGCATCTCGACTTTCTCAAGACAGCGTTTGATCCGAAACAGCAATTCTTCAGGGGAGTATGGTTTGGACACATAATCATCGGCATCTGCTCTGAGCGCCTCGACTGCGGAACGCATATCGCCGTGTCCTGTCAGAATGATGACCTGTATTTTCGGATAAATCTCTTTTGCTTTCTTTAACACTTCAATCCCGTTTACCGGTTCCATGACCATATCTGTAATGATCAGATCAGGAGAAAGAAGTTTCAGTATGCTGAGAGCTTTGATACCGCTGTCAACTGCGGTAACAGAATAACCTTGTTTTTTGACATCGTTGGAGATGCTTGGCAAAAACATCGGGTCATCATCAACGATCAGTACAGAATATTTTATTTCCATTTATTTTTGATTTCCCTGCCTTGAATGCGGCATCCCGGAGTGCATCCGGGATTTTGAAATAAAGACTGCTGCCTGTTTTATAAAACCGGTCAGCAGCCCAACTCAGAAGAATATATAACCTGAATGCCGATAAAAAAAAAGCAAAAATATTCCGATTCAGCCGGAATGCAAAAATAAAATCCTTGAGAATTAAGAAATATTTTGATATTCTTGTTTTATTTTAATTGCAAACGGCTGATGGAAATGACAAATATATCTGTAATTCAGGATGCTGAAAACAAACAGTGGCTTCGTTTTTCTGATCCCTGTGAAGTGATCGCCGCGTTTCATATTGACGAAGTGGTTCCGAAACTCAAAAAAATTGAAACTGCTGTAAACGAGCAGGGACTTTATGCGGCGGGCTTTATCAGTTATGAGGCTTCTCCGGCATTTGACGTAGCGTTCCGGGTGCATCCCCCGGACGATTTTCCGCTGCTGCGCTTCGGTCTGTACCGGGCGCCGGAAAAAATAAATCTGCCGCCGCTTCCGGAAAAAATCGTCCAGCTTCCCGAAAACTGGACGCCTTCGGTCGGCAAAACGGAATACGATCAGGCAATTGCCCGGATCAAAACGCATATTGCACAAGGGGACACGTATCAGGTAAATTACACCTTCCGCCTGAATGCGCCTTTTTTCGGGGATACCTGGCAGCTTTTTCTTGAACTGATGGCGGTTCAGCAGACAAAATATGCGGCTTATATTGATACGGGCAGATTTGCGCTCTGTTCCGCGTCGCCGGAACTGTTTTTTCATCTCAAAGGGCATGAACTGACATTGCGCCCCATGAAAGGCACGGCGCCGAGGGCAATGACGCTTTCGGAAGATAAAAAACAGGCATTGCGGCTGCATTATTCGGAAAAAAATCGGGCTGAGAATGTGATGATTGCTGACATGATCCGAAATGACGCGGGCAGGATTGCCGCCACCGGCAGCGTGCATGTTCCCAAGCTTTTTGAAGTGGAAAAATATCCCACTCTCTGGCAGATGACTTCCACGGTAAAAGCGCATACCTATTCGGATTTGTGCGATATAATGACAGCGCTGTTTCCCTGCGCCTCCATTACCGGCGCGCCCAAAAGCAGCACCATGAAGATCATCGCGGCGCTGGAGACAAAACCCCGCCGGGTTTATACCGGCTGCATCGGTTTTATCGCTCCGGGCAGAAACGCCCGCTTTAATATTGCCATCCGCACGGTTATTGTTGACAAATCGGCGCAGACCGCGGAATACGGGGTGGGCGGGGGCATTGTCTGGGATTCGGACACCGCGGAGGAATATGAAGAATGCCGGATCAAAGCGCGGGTGCTGTCGAGAAAACAGCCGGATTTTTCGCTGCTGGAAACGCTGCTGTGGGAACCGGGCAAGGGCTATTTTCTCTTGGAATATCATCTCCGGCGTCTGCGGGATTCTGCGGAATATTTTGATTTTCCCTTTGAGGCGGAACAGGTGCAGGAAACGCTTGAAGAAATGGTTTTTGTCTTTGACAAGAACAAATTTTACAAAGTGCGGCTGGTGCTGTCCAAAGGCAGTTCCATATCCTGTCAGCCTCAGTCCATCGTTACGGAGACATTTAATCTGTCGCCTGCAACCTGCAACCTGCAACCTGCAACCTGCAACCTGCAACCTGCAACCTGTAAGCTGCGCGTGTCTCCGACGCCGGTTCATTCCGATGATCCCTTTTTGTATCACAAAACCACGTACCGCCGGATTTATGAGACAGCACGGGAGAGCTGTCCGGACTGCGACGATGTGATTCTGTATAACGAGCGGGGCGAAGTCACGGAAACAACGGTCGCCAATATTGTGATTGAGCAGGACGGCAAGCTCATCACGCCGCCGGTCAGTTGCGGCTTGCTGGCGGGAACATTCCGCTCATGGCTGCTGGAGCAGGGCGAGATAAGCGAACAGCTCATTCCGCTTGAAATGCTTGCCCGAAGTGAACATATTTATCTGATCAATTCTGTGCGGAAATGGCGGAAAGGGTTGGTAATTGAGAAATAGCATATTGCAAATGTTGTGCAGAAACCGAACCCCGTAGGGGTGAAATATTTGTAGGAGAAAATGATGAAGAAATTTTTCAGGCAGACGCTCACGACAGCGATTGTGCTTGTCGTTTTTTTTCAGGCTGCGGCATTCGCCGCTCCGGAACTTCCCAAAGACATTGAATGGCTCACAAACGACACTGACCCGGTTTTTGCTTCGGATGAGGCAAAAAAGGGCGGAACTTTTCATACCTCTATTCTGAGTTTTCCTATGACCTTTCGGGTGGTGGGACCTGACTCGAACAGCAGTTTCAGGGATGCGATTCTCAACAATCAACTGAGCCTGATCGGGATTCATCCCAACACCGAAAACATTGTTCCCGAACTTGCCACGCACTGGGCTTTTGACAAAGACAAAAAAACCATGTATTTCAAGCTGAACAAAGAAGCCCGATGGTCTGACGGCAAGCCGGTTGTCGCAGATGATTTTGCTTACACGCTGGAGTTCATGCGCTCCAAACACATTATCGCGCCCTGGTACAATGACTACTACACAAAGGAAATCGAGAAGGTCATTGTTTACGACGACTATACGCTGGCAGTTGCCAGCACAAAGCCCGTGCCGGATATTCATCTCAAACTCGGTCTGAGTCCCACACCGAGACATTTTTTCGGAGAACTTGACGAAAACTTTGTCAGGAAATACAATTGGGAAATAGTACCGAACACCGGCGCGTATCAGCTTTCCGACTTCAAAAAAGGAAAATACGTCGAATTCACAAGGAAAAAAGACTGGTGGGGCAAAGACCTGCGCTATTTTAAAAACCGCTTTAATGTTGACAAAGTCGTTTTTACCGTTGTCAGAGACATGAACATGATGTGGGAATATTTCAAAAAAACCCAGGAAGATGTTTTCAACGTCAATTTCCCCAACTACTGGTATGAAAAAACCAAAACGCCGGTGGTGGAAAAAGGCTATGTTCATAAGATATGGTTTTTCAACAATACCCAGCAGTCGGCAATGGGCTTGTGGCTGAATCAGGACAGGGAAATTTTCAAAGACAAAAATGTCCGCTACGCGTTTGCCCATGCCATGAATATCGAAAGAGTCATTGAAAAAGTGCTGAGGAATGATTATTTCAGACTGGAACACGGCTTTATGGGTTACGGGGCTTATTCCAACAATAACGTGAAGGCAAGGCGTTTTGATCTTGAGAAAGTGGATGCTTACATGAAAGCATCGGGCTGGAAACGAGGCGCAGACGGTATCTGGGAGAAAAACGGAATGCGTTTTTCAGTTGAAGTGACTTACAGCATTGACGAGCATACGCCCCGTCTGGTCGTGCTGAAAGAAGAAGCGAAAAAAGCCGGCATTGAACTGCGGCTTCAAAAATTGGACCCTGCGGCATCTTATAAGAAGGTCATGGAAAAAAACCATGATGTGGCATGGATGGGCTGGAGCACCTCTCTGAGACCCCAGTATTGGGAGCATTTTCATTCGGTGAATGCCCACAAGCCCCAGACCAACAATATCACCAATACCGAAGACCCGGAAATGGACAAACTGATTGACGCGTACCGCAATTCTCTGGAGGAAAAGGAGCGGATAGAACTCTCGCTTAAAATTCAGGAAAAGATTCATGACATCGGTTCGTTTGTGCCGACGTTCATGGTGCCTTACGTGCGTCAGGCATACTGGCGCTGGTGGCGTCTGCCGAATCCTCCGGGAACAAAGCATTCCGGCGATCTGTTTGATCCTTTCGGAAGCACGACAGGCGGTCTGTTCTGGTTTGACGAGACGCTTCACAATGAGACAAAGCAGGCGATGAAAGCGGGAAAGACTTTTCCGCCGACAACGATTACCGACGAGACTTACAAAATGAAATTATAAAACACTGAAAATCAGTAGGGGCAACCCCCTGTGGTTGCCCTTTCGCTCTTTCGTAACTTTCGTATTAAATCTTTCGTGGTTAATTAAGGAGGAATAACAATATGATGGAAAAAGATGAAACATTACAGCAGCCGTCCGAATCCGATGAAAGCGCATCTGCGCCGGAAACCGAAGAAATTCAGGAGATGAACGCTGTTTCGGATGAGTCGGCAACTGGAGAAAATAACTCGCTGGCAGAAGAAGATAAAAGAGACGATGCCCCGTCGGAACTGTCCGCAGATGCAGATAATGATGAAACACAGGATCGGGATATCGCAACAGCAGATGCAGATGCAGATAATGATGCAGATGCAGATGCAGATAATGATAATGATAATGATGAAACACAGGATCGGGATATTTCCGAGACCGTATCTGCCGGGGCAGGTTTGGCAATGCCCGCAATTATTCAGACGGCTGAACCGGAAATTTCCGAATTTCAATTTTCAGATGAGGATTTGAAGACACTGCCGGGCTCGATTCTTTACAAAATATATCCGCACCGTTTTGATAACCGTCTTGCGGAAAGGCAGCGGACAGGCATCAGCCCTGAGCAATGGAAGGGCTACATGGAAGAACTGCCCTGCGCTTTATGCGGCGTACCGGGCGGCAAATGTGACTGTCGGATAGAAGGCGATATGAAAGCATATCAGAAAATAACGTGGAATTATTAATTTTCGCAGGGCGGGCATGAAATGCCCATCCGGAGTGCTAAAATGAAATTTTAGCATCAGCGTGCTGACCCATTTTATAAAATTCGGTCGCTTCGCTCCGCTTTTATAAGATGACGCACTCCGGAGCGCGCTGCGCCTCTCCGTCAGAATTGAATTAACCGGGTAATAGCCAAATTGCAACATGAATTGTGCATGAATACATTCAGTCCCTTGAACAGCGACGTCATTTTAAGCGTAAGAAATCTTGTCACCGTCTTTGACACCGAAGCCGGAAAAATCCCTGCGGCGGATGATGTGAGTTTTGATGTGAAAAAGCACAAAACCCTCGGCATTGTCGGTGAATCCGGCTGCGGCAAAAGCGTCACCTCTCTTTCTGTGATGCGGCTGCTGCCCAAGCCTGCGGGCAATATCGAAAGCGGACAAATCCTGTTTTACGATACCGACATTGTGAAACTCGGCGCTGATAAAATGCACGAAATCCGGGGCAGGCGTATTTCCATGATTTTTCAGGAACCCATGACCGCGCTGAATCCGGTTCACAAAATCGGAAAGCAGATCGGCGAGGTTTTCCGGCTTCATTATCCGAGCATGAAAAAAACGGAAGTGCAGGCAAAATCTCTTGAAATGCTTCGCAAAGTCGGCATTCCCGATCCTGAAAAACGCATGGGAGAATATCCGCATCAGATTTCAGGCGGAATGCGCCAGCGCGTCATGATTGCGATGGCGCTCGCGTGCAAACCGGATATTCTGATAGCAGACGAACCGACCACTGCTTTGGATGTCACGATTCAGGCGCAGATTCTGGAACTGATGAGGCAGTTGCAGCGTGAAACCGGCATGACGATTAT
>DZCT01000446.1 GCA_022736535.1 Desulfatirhabdium butyrativorans
TTACCGCTTTTCTCTTTATTCCTTTGTTTCTCTTTGCGTTCTTTGCGCCCTTTGCAAGAGACAAATCTTTTCTATTGAGAAGTTAAGATTTCTCGCTTCGCTCGAAATGACAATTCTCAATTCTCAATTCAGCACAATCCCGGAAGGCAGCGATTCGCCGAAGATGGCATTTTCATCCTGCTTTGCGATGGGAACGACTTCTTTCAGCATTTTGATATGCGGCGCGGAAAAATTATATGCAGACATCCACTCGATAATGCGTTCCATCACCGCATTGTCAATGTCCCGCACGCGGTCGCCGGTTTTCCGAGCCATCTGCGCCACTGCCGTAACAGCGTTTTTGGGATTGCCTCCGTCTCCCTGAGACAAGATCACATCAATCCACGAAGCCGCCTCCTCCGGCGGAATCACCCGATCCGCAGAGCCGTAAAGCAGTTCCCTCGCGCCGATGCGTGACAAAGCCCATAACTGCTGGGGCTTGGATTTTTTCGGCTGCATTTCCGAAAGCAGTTGCCGTCCCCATTTCACTTTGTCTTTGACTAACAGCAGTTCCATATTTGCCACTGCCATCCAGATTTCCAACTGTTCCTGGGGCTGAACTTTTGTCTTAGTTCCTTTTTTGGAAAAGATCAGGGGCGTAAGTTCCTGTATAAACTGACGCTGCTGTCCCGCGCTCAGACCGCCCGCGACCCGGCGCCACAATATCCACCACTCGGAACGCACCTGCGGATTGTTGGCGTGAACAGGTCCCCGCCTGTGAATCTTCCACAGTTTTTTGATCCGAAACTCGTCAAAACCGTCGCCGAATCCGGGGCGCAGACAAAAGCCGGTGAGATTCAGCCAACGGCTTTCAAATTTATTTGTAATATCAGCATCTTTAATCTGATCCAACAGCACATCAGCCATTGCCCGGATCAGCCCCAGCGGCCATCTTTCCCGTGATCTTTCGATGAGTTCTGTAATTTCTTTTGCCAGCGTGTCCCTGAGAGCGCTGTCGCTTTTGTCTGTAAAAGCCTTGCGGACTTTTTCACAGACTTCCGCGACAACGGTCTCGTCAAACACATCTTCATCTGAACCCGCCGCCGGCGACGCGGCTGATTCCCGCAGTTGAAACTGCAACTGCCAGCGATGGCTGCTCACGCAGGACTGAAGCCAGAGCGCAAGCGTTCCCATTTCCGTGTATGCGGCTTCAATCTGCACCGGAATGGCTGTTTTCACGCCTTTTTTGCCGTACTGCACCACGGTCTGAATGGGCGGCAGGGGCGTGAGCGAATCGTCTGTTTCCACCAGATCGCCGAGCCTGTCGCCGGAGCGGAAACTGGAACTGTAAATATCAAAGCTGACCGGCTGATTTGCCAGCACTTCAAATTTCTTATCTTTGAGTTCGATACGGCTGCCCTCGTCCAAGCCCCGTTCCACGAGACAAATCGCAACCTGCGACTTGCTCCCTGCTCCCTGCTCCCTGCTCCCTGTTTCCTGCTCCCTGTTTCCCACGCCGAGATAAAATGCCCGTGCGCTGCCGCTCCCGACACGCACACCGTGACCGATTTTGACCAGACCGTAATACGACGCGCCCAGCGCCACGGCCAAATCCGGCTCCGGATTTTCAAGAACTCTCGGCAGTCTGCTGTCTTTTGTTTTGAACCAGTGGCGGATAGCCGCCCGGATGCGTTCCTGAATCACTGTCGGTTTTAATGACCCGCCGTTAAAAAGAATCAGGTCCGGGGCATAGCCTTTTTTGTTCAGAACCCTTTCAACATCCTGCTGATGCCGCTCGAGAAACCAGCCGAGATGCCGGGTGACAGCGGGTTCCTGCTGATACGGAAGCCCGAATTCCGTAATGCCTTCCCGCGCCGTCTTTTTCACCTGAGTTTCCGCGTCGCACAAGGGAAAAAAGCCCTCCAGTATGGTTTCTTCCACATCCTGACGTTTCAGATTTGCGGTCATGGTGCCGGAAATCAGCTTGCCGCCCTGCCCCATGAGCGTAATGCGTTTGGATTGCGCTTCTCCGTCCAAAAGTATTTCTTTTGCTTTCCGGCATTCATGACAAAGACTTTTCCACCGATCCCCGCTCAGAGAGAGATTTTTCTTTGAAAAACGTGTTTCAATGCGCCTTGCCAGTGCAAGGTCTATGTTGTCTCCGCCGAGAATCAGATGATCCCCGACCGCGATGCGCTCAAACCGGGGACTGCCCTCAACTTCTTTCAGGGTGATGAGCGTAAAATCTGTAGTGCCGCCGCCCACGTCACAGACCAAAATCAGTTCGCCGGGTTTTACAAACTCGCTCCAGTGATGTTCGTGACGGATGAGCCAGCTGTAAAAAGCGGCTAAAGGTTCTTCCAGAAGGGTGATATTGTGCAAGCCCGCCAATGCCGCGGCTTCCACGGTGAGATCACGGGCAATTTCGTCAAAAGACGCGGGAACCGTGATAATGACGACCTGATTTTCCAAATACTGATCCGCATCGTCGCCTTTGGTGCTGTTCCACGCATAGCGGATATGTTTCAGATACGCGGCTGAAGCCTGAACCGGCGAGACTTTGAACACTTCGTCTCCCGAACCCCAGGTCAGAATTCTGGCTTTTCGGTCAACATTGGCATGGCAGAGCCAGCTTTTTGCCGAAGAAACCAGCCGGGCAGGCACTTTTGCGCCGTGATCCCGTGCAAAACTGCCGACAAAATTATCATCCTCCCGTTTCCAGGGGATTGTAATCGCGTCTTTTGAAATATCATAGTCTCCGGGAATGTAGAGAAATGACGGCAGCACGGGCATCGCGGCAAATTCTCCGGGTCCTGTGAGCTGCGGAATTCTGAATATTTTTATCTGCCGTTCCTGCCCTGCTTCCAAATCCACATAAGAAAGCGCAGAGTTCGTGGTCCCCAGATCAATACCGATGATGTAGCGTTTGTCCATGGCTTTTTTAATTGAGAATTGAGAAGTGAGAAATAGAAGTGCTGAGTGCTGAGTCCTCAGTCCTTTATTTCTCACTTCTCAATTCTCACTTCTCAATTCTCCTCATCCTTCATCAGTTCTGCTATGATGGTTTTGGTATTTTTCAGAATATTGAAAATTTCATTCAGTTCGTTCAGTCTGGCTGCATTATGCCCCAGACTGACGCTGTATTCATACCCGTGCAACACCACAAAAAACCAGAGTCTGCCCATAATATATGCGCCGTATAAGGGCTTATTGTCATTGTTCAGCTTTTGTACGGCAACCATCGCAACCGTCAGTTGTCCCAGCGGATCATTTGAGGAATCCTGCTCTTTTTTGTATTCATGAAGAAAAAAATAAGATTTTTTGGGAATGCGTCTGCCCCTTGCGACAATAAAATCTATTACACCGGATAAAGTTTCATTTTCAATTGTAACGGAAATTTCTCTCTCCATGAAAGAGCAGTATTTTTCCTGATCAAAGTTGACCGTTAAAAGTAAGGGAGCGATAAATTTGAGCTTCAGTTCCGCTTCATTCCAGTCGTGAACATGATCCTGCAAAGATCGGCACAGTTCATTCAGTCTTTTTTCCTCTTCTTCCGAAAGACAGTTCTCAACCCTGAACCATTCTGTCAGAAGACAGCTTTCTTTTGTCAGAATAAGTCCGAATCTGTCTTCAACTTCTGCAATCGTCCATTTGGAAAAAGTTTTCATGAAATGTTTAATTGAGAAATGAATTGTCATTTCGAGCGTAGCGAGAAATCTTTTTAATTCTCACTTCTCACTTCTCAATTACAAGATTTCTCCTCGCTTCTCTCGTCGAAATGACAAAGCAGGAATTTCTCACTTCTCCTCATCCCTTTCCCGCACATTGAACTCAAGCTTCCATTTGCGCTCGCTGCTTTCTCTTGACACGCACCAGAGTTCAAGGGTCCCGATTTCGGTTGCCTTTATCTCGATGAATACGGGAATCACGCTGCCCGGGTCCCCGTCCAGCGTTGTTTCAAGGGTGGTGATGGATTCAATATCTTCTTCCCAGTCATCCACAATCGCGCCGGCAGGGTCCTGAAGCCGCAGAGATGAACCCAGAAAATCAAAT
>DZCT01000038.1 GCA_022736535.1 Desulfatirhabdium butyrativorans
CCCTTAATCCCCCTTTACAAAAGGGGGAAACCCGATGCTTATGTCGAACTCACGTCTGTGAACTCTGTGGGAAACAAAATGAGAGAATGTTTTCAATAGAGATTCGGTATCAGCCTCGGCGCAGAGAGCGCAAAGGATTTTTTATAAAAAAACTTTTCTTTGCGCCCTTTGCGAGAAATAATAAAAGGTTTTTCGCAAAGCCCGCCCTGCATGGAAAAACGATTTTCAGCAGAAAATAAAAGACAGACCGTGTTTTCTTGTTTCAGTTTTTCATGCTTTCATGCTATAGTTTCTTAATGAAAATTTTTCCCGCATCCTTACAAAATAATTCATCCTTCAATGACGGAAAACGGCGTCTGATATTCCTGTCTGTTTTTCTTGTCGTCACCGTCATCTTTGTCATTCTTCTGACAGTTTTTCAGCATATCAGAAATCATCGGGATACGGTTCGCTTAGTTTCCGAGCAGTTAGACCGGCAGCAGTTGATTTTGGCGCGCTCAGTGGCAAGCCAGATTGAAACTTTTCTTACCTATATCGCCAACGATCTTTCCCGATTGTCAGTCCTGCCGGGAGTGATCAACATGGATGACGGCGTTCTCGAACAGATAGAATCTTTTTACAGGGGAATCCCCCCGAAAACTTCATTGCGCCGCATAGACAAAGACGGCATTCTGCGCTTTGTTTATCCCGAGGAATTTTGGCGCGGCACTTTGATCGGAAAAGATTACAGTGCAGAAGACTATTTTCTGTCGGCAACATCCGGAAAAGACATTGTTCTGAGCGGACTGATTCTGAATGAAGTCGGCGAGATGCGAATCCGAATCGCAAAGCCGGTATATGTCCGATCTGACAGTGAAGCGGGTTTATCTATCCTTAGCCGGGCCGCTTTACGGCTCCAGTCGGACTCGGAAAAAGTCTTTAACGGCATTATTGTCGGTTCTTTTGATCTGCAAGCCCTGTCTGCTTTTGTTGCTCCGATTGTGTCCGGCAAAAGCGGTTACGCGTGGCTGATGAACGAAGAAGGCATGATTCTGGCGCATTATGAAAAAGATTTTGTGGGGCAGAATGCTTTTAAGATAAGGGAGAAGAAAAATCCCGCTCTGAACTACGACGCCATCTATCGAATCCAAAAGGAAATGACGGCAGGCAAAGAGGGCATGGGTCATTATGTATCCGGATGGCATCGGCACCAGAAAGGAAACATTGAAAAAATCATTGCCTACACGCCTGTCCGTGTTTTTGACAAAATCTGGTCTGTGGCAGTGTGTGTGCCTGTTGAAGAATTGGAGGGGCTTGTGCGGAACACCTATCGTGAAAATGAATATGTCATTGCAATGATTATCTTAATACTCGGCATCGGGAGTGTTGTCTCTTTTCTCATTCCTTACCGCTGGTCCCGGATACTGCAAAAAGAAATAGACAGACGGAAACAGACCGAAGACGCGCTCGGCGAAAGCAAACGCTTTTCCTCAAGTCTCATTGCCGCGATGAAAGACGGACTCTGTGTCATAGACTCCGACGGTGTTCACATTGATGTCAATCCTGCTTTCTGTGAAATGACGGGCTTTTCACGGGAAGAACTCATCGGTACGGGACTGTCCTATCCGTACTGGTCCGAAGCCCGGATGGAAGACATCAGGCGCACTTATCAGAAAATTATGAGCGGAGAATTTGAAGATTTCGAGCTGATGTTCCGGCGGAAAAACGGCGAGCAGTTTCCGGTGATTCTCAGCCCTTCCTGTATCAGAGACAAGGGAAATGTCCTCCGTTATTTTGCGAATATCAAAAATATAGAGAAGCGAAAAAAAGCCATAGCCGCCATGCAGGAAAGCGAGGAACATCTGCGGGTTGTGATTGAAAAAATCGCCGACGGCATCATCATCGCCGACAGCGAAGGCATTGTATTTTTTGCGAATCCTGCCGCAGAATTTCTTTTTGAAAAAAACTCATGCGAGTTTGTGGGCAAAGCCTTTCCTTTTCCGCTTTCGGCAGAAAAAACAGCGATCATTGAAATTCCTCAGAAAGACGGGGAAACAAGCATTGCGGAAATGCGGACTGTGGCATTGAAAAGAAACGGAAAAGTTTTCTATCTTGCATCGCTGCGGGATATTACAGACAATGTGAGAGCCACGGAACTGGAAAAAGAAAAAATCCGTCTGGAAGCCGTGATTCTTGAGCGGAAGCGTGCAGAAGAATCCGTCAAAATCGCTTACACGGAACTCAGGCAGATATTTCACAGTTCCGGCGACGGTATGTATGTCACCGACAATGATTTCAATATTCTCAGGCTGAATAAAAGAATGGAAGATATCTTCGGCGTCTCCGAAGCCGAGGCTGTCAGCAAAAAATGCTATGACATATTTAAGCTGAACATCTGCCATACCAGAAAATGTCCTATGTTCGGCGTTTCCGAAAATGAAGAAATCATCCAGCGCGATATTGAAAAGGAGCAGAGCGGAGGAATCAGAATGCTTTCCATTACCGCGACGCCTTTTCGTAACGCGGCAGAACAACGGCTCGGCATGATTTTCAATCTGAAAGACCTGACCCGGCGATTTTGTGTGGAAAAAGCCCTTCAGGAATCGGAAAACCGATACCGCACCATTTTTGAAAATACCAGCGTTGCCATCTTCATTGCAGAGGAAAACACGATCATAAGCATGGCAAATCATGAATTTGAAAAGCTGACCTGTTTTTCCAAATCAGAAATTGAAGACAAAATGACATGGAAAGATTTTTTTGTGAAAGATCAACTGGAAAAAATGGAACATTATCATCATGTCAGAAGAATTGATCCCAAGCTTGCGCCGAGAAAATACGAAGCCCAGCTTATAGACAGACACGGCAGGATCAAAGAAGTCTGTCTCACCGCTGCCATGATTCCGGAAACCCGAAAAAGCATTATCTCTATCCTGAATATAACCGAACTCAAGCAGATCAGAAAAGACCTTCAGCATCATTTGGAAAAACGTCAGGCGGTGATGAGAGATACGATTGAGGCAATGGCAATGACCATTGAAAAAAGAGACCCTTACACAGCCGGACATCAGCGCCGGGTCGCGGACCTTGCCTGCGCCATTGCCAAAGAGATGATGCTTTCCGAAGTGCAGATTGAGGGCATCCGAATGGCAGGCGTTATTCATGATCTGGGCAAAATCCGTGTGCCTGCGGAAATCCTCAGCAAACCCGACAAACTGACCGAACATGAATTTGCCATTATCAAAGATCATCCCCAGATTGCTTATGATATTCTGAAAAAGATAGATTTTCCATGGCCCGTCGCGCTTATGATTCTTCAGCATCACGAGCGGATCAACGGCTCCGGCTATCCGAAAGGGCTTTCGGGCGAGGAGATTCTGCTTGAATCCCGCATTCTGAGCGTGGCAGATGTGATAGAGGCAATGGCTTTTCATCGTCCTTACCGCCCGGCTTTGGGAATTGAAAGCGCGCTGGAAGAAATCTATAAAAACAGAGGCGTGTTTTATGACATCGAAGTGGTCAATATCTGTCTGAAACTTTTTCTTGAAAAACGCTTTGAATTCGGATAAAAAAAATAAAAATCGTAGAGACGCACGGCCGTGCGTCTCTACAGGCGGAGACAAGAACCGAAACACATAGGGAGGCGTGAAGAATGAAATTACAGGAATTTATGACGACCAAAATAGAATTTGTGGATGCGGACGCACCGCTGTATGATGCCATCGAAAAGATGGTTGACAGGCGGATTCGTTCTTTAGTGGTCAGGTTTCCCGGAAAAAACGCGAGCGACTGCGGCGTGATAACCGCAAGAGATATTGTATTTAAAGTGCTGGCAAAAGGTGCCAATCCGAAAAATATCAAAATTTCCGAAATAGCTTCAAAACCGCTCGCCTGCATTGACAGGAATGCGGAGTTTAAGGAAGCGGCGAAAATAATGGAAGACACGAACATCGCAAGAATTTTTGTATGCGAACAGGATAAAATTGTCGGCGTTGTTTCTCTGATAGACCTTATGGATGCGGCTTTAATTATGAGAGCGAGAGGAGAAGATGTTTTTTAAAAAAATATTCTCTCAGTACAACAAAGAGCAAAAAGTGATAGAAGGCATCAAACGCCACATCAGACTTCTCTGCACTGCCTGCGACACCTTCAAAACCGCGCTTGAAAACCATGACCTGAAACTGATGCGGGAGGTTTTTGACATTGAAAGAGAAGGCGATGTGATCCGAAGAGAAATCATTTCAGATATATATCAGGGCGCATTCCTGCCTTATATCCGGCCCGATCTTTGCATCTTTGTGGAACTGGTGGACCGTGTTTTTGATCTGATAGAGGATACCGCTTTCCGTTACCTGGATGTTGAAATCCCGGAAGAAATAAAAGGCGAATGTTTGCGGGTGGCATTCCTCAATACCCGGATTTGCGAAATGCTCCTCATCACATTTGAGGCAATGCTCAAAGGGGATGACCTGCGGGAAAAAACGCTTGCCGTCAGAATTTATGAGAAAAAAATTGATGATATAAAATTTGTGCTGATTAAGAATGTTCATAAGATTCCGATCAGCAATTTCTGGCAGGGAAAATCGCTGTCAGAACTTATCTCAGGTCTTACCGACATCAGCGACATTATCGAAGACGCCAGCGACCATCTTCAGATTATCAGTGTGAGTATGAGGTAAGAGGTTCGGGGTGAGAGGTTCGAGGTGCGGGGTGCGGGCAAAACCTCGAACCTCGAACCTCAGACCTCGAACCTGAAAAAAAGGACATCCATGTGGAAGATATTGAGCGGTGTTTTTCTGGGATGGAGTCTTGGAGCGAATCACTCCGCCAACATATTCGGAACCGGCGTTGCAACCGGCGTTGTCAAATATCGGACAGCGATTCTGCTGACAGCGGTTTTTGTGCTGATCGGCTCAGTTCTTGAAGGACCCAAATGTATGAAAACCCTCGGCGATCTGTCCCGTCTTGTAACGATAGAGGCTTTCTGCTGCACTTTGTCCGCGGCTGTCACCATGACGGTTCTCACCTTCATTGCTGTTCCCGCGTCCACCTCTCAGGCAATTATCGGAGCCATTCTCGGCGCGGGCATTCTTTCCGGAACAGCGGATTTTTCCAAACTGTATAAAATCGTTTCATGCTGGGTGCTTACGCCTGTGGGCGGCATCATATTTGCCTATACGCTTCATCGTGTGCTGCTCATTATTCTGAACAAAACGGTTACCGGTATGACAGGGCGCAGCCTTGTTTATTTCAGCGGAATTATCATCGCGGGCTGTTACGCCGCGTATTCGCTGGGCGCCAACAGCGTCGCCAACGTGACCGGCGTGTATGTGGGCGCGGGGCTTCTGACCGCTCAGGAAGCCGCTCTGATCGGGGGACTGAGCATTGCCTGCGGCGTGCTGACTTACAGCAAAAAAGTCATGATGACCATCGGCAAAGACATTGTTCCCTTAGACCCTTTTTCAGCCTTTATCGTGGTTCTGGCTGAAGCGATCACGCTTCACATCTTTACGCAGATCGGCGTGCCGATTTCGTCTTCGCAGGCCGCGGTCGGCGCGGTGGTGGGCGTGGGACTTGTGGGAGACATGCGGACCCTGAGTCCCCGGATGCTGATAAAAATCGCGGGCGGATGGCTGGCCACGCCCTTATCAGCAGGTATTCTGACATGCCTGCTGATTACGCTGCTGACCTAATCCATCCGGAGTGCTATCTATTCTTAGCCGGGGAGCGAAGCGAAATTTTAGCTCTTTGCTGAAATTTCATTTCAGCACTCCGGAATACTTCGGGGAGAAAAACAATGATAAAAATAACCCGTTTATGGAAAGTTTATCTGACATTTACGCTTGTGCTGCTGGTAAGCATGACCGCCGCCGGTTTTATACTGGAGATACAATTAAAAAAGCAGTTGAAGCAATATCTTGCAGACGAAGTGCTGGTTCTCGGAAAGGTGGTTGCCAGCATTCTCCCGGAAACGGAAGATTCACTTATCCTTGATCCTTTTTGCAAAAAATACGGAGAGATAGCCGGAGTCCGCATCAGCATTGTCAATGCTGAGGGAAAAGTGATCGGCGAGTCGGACAGAAAATCCATCCGAACCGGCAGTCATCTGAAACGTCCTGAAATTGAAGATGCGTTAAAAAACGGCGTCGGAACAGCCATCCGCTTCAGCGACACGCTCAATATTGACATGCTTTATGTGGCATCGCTGCTGAAAGAACAGCATAAAATTGTCCGCGTCGCCATCCCCATGAAAAAAGTGAAAGAAATTGAAAACGAGGTGATGATACTCTTGGCTTTGGCGCTTTATCTGACGCCCTTTCTGGCAATTGTCGTGTCTTTCTTTTTTGCAAAATCGGTGTCGGACTGAATTTTTTTTAAGCCACGAATAAACACAAATTTTTACCACGAATAACACACTAATTTTTTTAAATTTTTAAAGAAATCGGAGTGACGCTCTTGAGATTCTCGTTCCCACGCTCCGCGTGGGAACGTCCGCCGGTCCGGGCGGCTGCCGGAATGCGCTGTCTGTCCAGGGGCGGACGCGGAGCATCCGGGCTGCATTCCCACGCAGAGCGTGGGAACGAGATCAATGTCCAAATGAGAATGCCGATACATATTTGTCATTTCGAGCGGAGCAGAATGTCATTTCGAGCGGAGCGGTCTATTTTAAGCCCGGGCTTTCCGTCCGTCATGAAGATTTCTCCCTTCGGTCGAAATGACAGTATGGCAGAGTCTCGAAATGACAGTATGGCAGAGTATAGAAATGACAGTATGGCAGAGGTGAGCATATTCATTATTCGTGCTTTATTCGTGTTTCAAAATTCATGTTCATTCGTGGCTGAAAATTTTATTTACAGCTAACAACCCAATTACTTGTAGGAGGAAAATGAGCGTTCATAATTTAGATAAAATGTTTCATCCGAAATCTGTCGCGGTCATCGGCGCGACAGAAAGACAGCCCAGCATCGGCTCTGCGCTGATGCGGAATCTGCTTGAGGGCGGATATGAAGGAAAAATCTATCCGGTAAATCCGGGCAGACAAACCATACACGGTCTGCCCGCGTATCCCTCGCTTCCCGCGATTGACGCGGCGGTTGATCTTGCAGTCATTGCCACGCCGATTGCCACCGCGCCGGAAATCGTCAGAGACTGCGGAAAACTCGGCGTGGGCGCGGTCATCGTCATTTCCGCCGGCGGAAAAGAAGTCGGGGAAAAGGGCAAGGAACTTGAAGCGGCTATCAGAAAAGAAGCCGAGGGAACAGGCATTCGTATTCTCGGTCCCAATTGTCTCGGAATTGTCTCCAGCCGGTCAAAAATGAATGCCAGCTTTGCAAGCCACATGCCCCTTCCCGGAAAAATGGCGTTTATCTCGCAGAGCGGCGCGATCTGCACCGCGATTCTCGATCTTTCCATCAAGGAACAGATGGGCTTCAGCTATTTTGTAAGCCTCGGCTCCATGCTTGATGTTGACTTCGGAGACATGATAGACTATCTCGGAAATGACTACCGGGTCAGCAGCATCGTCATGTATGTCGAAAGTCTCACGGCTTTCAGAAAATTCATGAGCGCGGCGCGGGCAGTGTCCCGCGTCAAACCGATTATCGTGTATAAAGCCGGACGCTCCCAGGCCGGCGCAAAAGCGGCTGCCTCTCATACGGGCGCGCTTGCCGGAGAAGACGCGGTTTACGACACCGCTTTTCAGCGTGCGGGCATTATCCGGGTCAAAACTTTTGAGGAACTTTTTGACTGTGCGGAACTGCTCTCCAAACAGCCAAAACCTACGGGACCCGGACTCGGCATTGTCACCAACGCGGGCGGTCCCGGCGTGATGGCAGTGGACGCGCTGGCGTATTACGGACTGGACCCGGTGCCGCTAAAGCCGGAAACTGTTGTGAAATTAAATGAAATCCTTCCGCCCCAGTGGAGCCACGGAAACCCCGTTGACATTCTGGGAGACGCGTCGCCGGAGCGTTTCCGCAAAACAGCGGAAATCTGCCTGAACGCGCCTGAAATCAATGCGCTCCTGCTGATGGCGGCTCCGCAGGCTTTGAGCAATCCGGCAGATTTGGCAAAAGCACTGGCTGATCTTTTCAAGGGAAAATCTTATCCGGTGTTTACCTCATGGATGGGCGGTCCCTACATGGAAGAAGGGAGAAGAATTTTCAACGAGGCAGGCATCCCTACATTTGACACTTCGGAGCGGGCAGTTCGGGCATTTATGAATATGTACCGCCATTCCAGAAATATTGAGATGCTTCAGGAAGTTCCGCCCAAGCTGCCGAAAAAATTGGAATTTGACAGAGCAAAAGCCAAGCTGATTATCGGAGAAGGGCTTTCAAGGGAAAATACGCTTCTCACGGAAATTGAGGCAAAAGAACTGCTTGCGGCTTACGGCATTCCGGTGAATCTCACGCTGGCAGCGGCAACCGAAGCGGAAGCCGTGGCAAAAGCCGATGAACTGGGCTATCCGGTTGCCATGAAGATTTACTCGCGAGACATCACGCACAAAAGCGACGCGGGCGGCGTGCGGCTGAATCTGCGGAGCGAAAACGATGTGCGGGATGCCTTCAAACGAGTCATTGCCGACGCCCATGCCTACAATCCCAAAGCCCTCGTTGAAGGCGTGACCATTCAGTCCATGCTCAAACGTCCGGATTATGAACTCATTCTGGGCGCGAAAAAAGACCGGGATTTCGGGCCTGTGATTCTTTTCGGCATGGGCGGCATTATGACCGAAGTGCTGAAAGACCGCTCCATTGCGCTGCCGCCGCTGAACCGGCTTTTGGCAAGACGGCTGATGGAAGATACAAAAATCTTTCGGATTCTGAAAGGCTACCGGAACCATCCGCCGGCAAACCTGATCTTGCTGGAGGAAATCCTGATGCGGCTGGCGCAGTTGGTGACGGATTTTTCCGAGATTGAGGAATTGGACATGAATCCGGTGCTTGCGGTGGAAAACGACATTCGCGCCGCGGATGCGCGTGTGCTGCTGAAAGCTTCACGGGTCACAGCGCCTCTGCATCTGGTCATCAGCCCCTATCCGAATGAACAGGAAAGCCATACCGAACGGGACGGCGTTAAATTGTTTGTCAGACCCATTCGGCCCGAGGACGCGCCGATTTTTTCCGAGCTGTTTGCCTCGCTTTCCCCGCGCAGCGTGTACTACCGGTTCTTTTCTCCTGTAAAAGAACTTTCGCACACAATGCTGGCGCGGTTCACGCAGATTGACTATGACCGGGAAATTGCGCTGGTGGCGATTCATGAATCAGGGAATGATGAAAAAATGCTGGGCGTTGCCCGCGTCATTCTCGAAGCAAATGAAAAACATGCGGAATTTTCAGTGCTTGTGGCTGACGCGTGGCAGGGAAAAGGCATCGGCGCGGAATTGCTGGAGCGCTGTCTGCAAATCGCCGAAGCCCGGCATATCGAAAAGGTATGGGGTCTTGTCCTGCCGGAAAACACGCAGATGCTGAATCTGGGCAGAAAACTCGGGTTCGATATTAAACGGGACCCGGAATCGAATGACTACCTGCTGACGATTCAGTTTCAGAAAGCCGGATGAGAATGAACGATTTTTGCTACAAATATGACGCTCCTACGGAGCTGCAAGCTCCCCCGATAAGCCCCGTAGGGGCGGAATATTTGTAGCGAAATCTGCATCGAATCACTTAACCGAAAGGAAATTATCACTATGAAACACAAAGACACCGACCCTGCGGAAAGAAGAAAATACCCCCGCATCAACAAGCGGATTCCTTTCAAATTGCAGACAGACGAAGGCATTGTTTCTGCCGAGACCATCAATCTGAGCGGCAACGGCGTTTACTGCCGGGTGGATCAGTATATTCCGGTCATGACGCAGTTGAGAATTGTCTTTGCGCTGATTTACGATAATGACGCCGCCGAAGTCGCCTATGTGGAATGTGAAGGCATTGTGGTAAGAGTTGAAGACATTTCACCTGAAAACGACTTATGGCATATTGCTGTTTTTTTTAATGAAATCGAGGATTCTGAAAAAAATAAAATTATGAATTTTATCGCAAAAGATCAATAGCCCGCAAGGCTGTAAAATACAAATATAGTAATCCACTTTCGGTTTTCCGTTGCACATTTTCCGCATATATGTCGCATATCCGCTTTCGGATATCTGTCTGTGTCCGTCTGTGTGCGTCTGTGGCAAAAAAACAAAATCGGATCAGTATATCCCGTTTTCGGGGAGTCGTTTTAAGCAAAAAATATATGGAAAAAAACATCATGGTGCCTTACAATAAAGCTGTGACTGTCCTGATTTTTGTTTCTGTGACTGTCGGATTATATCTCACCAGTCTGTATCATTATCTCCTTTTTCACTGCATCGCTGAAATCTTCAGTATTATCATTGCCTGCGCGGTATTCATGATCTCGTGGAATTCCAAAGAACACACCGACAATCCTTATCTTGTATATCTCGGTATCGCGTATCTTTTTATCGGCGTTTTAGACCTGTTTCATACCCTCGGATACAAGGGCATGAAGATATTCATGGATTATGATTACTATGCAAATCAGCTATGGATCGGCGCGAGAGGTATGGAAAGTCTGACGCTGCTGGTGTTTTTCAGCTTTGCGGGGAGTCAAAAGAAACTTTCATATCAATCTGTTATTGCTATTTATACTGTCATAACCGGTCTGATCCTCGTATCCGTATTTTACTGGAAAATATTTCCCGTCTGTTTTGTCGAAGGACAGGGGCTGACGCCCTTCAAGAAGATAAGCGAATATATTATCTGCCTGATATTGCTGTGTTCGGGTTTTGCGCTTTATCAAAACAGAGAAGAGTTTGACGACTATATCCGACAACTGATGGCATGGACAATTATTCTCACCGTTTTCGGAGAGTTGGCATTTACATTTTATATTGACAATTACGGCTTTTCCAATCTGGTGGGACATTACCTGAAAATTGCTTCTTTTTATTTAGTTTACAAAGCAATTATCGTAACAGGGTTTAAAAATCCTTTTGATCTGATGTTTAAAAAGCTGAAAGACAGCGAGATAAGATACCGGAATCTTTTTAATACCGCATTGGTTGGGATTTTCCGTACAACGACCGACGGCAAAAAAATTCTTGCGGCAAATCCCGCTGCCGCCAAAATATTCGGTTATGACTCGGTTGAAAGTTATCTCGCAGAATTTGTTCCCAGAAATTGCTATGAAGACCCGGCGCAGCGATTAAAAATCAGGCACAAGCTCAAAGAGGAAGGAAAGATTGACAATTTTGAATTTCTGACAACAGACCGAAGCGGAAATCAGAAGTGGGTGGCATTGAGCGCGGCGGTTTACCGGGAGGAAAACTACATTGAGGGCGCAGTCATTGACATAACAGAAAATATTGAAAACAGACGCAAAATTCAGGAAGCTGCGGAGCGGGAAGCCGAGCAGCGCGGAAAAATAGAAATGGCAGGCAGCGTGTTGCATGACATCGGCAATGCTGTTACCGGACTGGGAACTACCGCGACAAGACTCTTGGGCGATAAAGACTGGCATGAATGCAATGAACTGACAAAATTGGAAAAATTGGCGGATCAGAAACGGGAGGCATTTGCGGCTGCCCTCGGTTCCGGCAAAGAGGAGGCATTCATTACATTTGTCCGTGAGTTGAGGAAAAGTCTGGGGACCCGTTGCGAACAACTGCATCTTGACTATCAGAACATGACAAAAATTATCAGCCATATCAATGAAATTCTCCATCTTCAGAGACGTTACACAAGAGACGGACAGGCAGGGCAGCGGGCAATGATTCATCTGCCGGATCTGCTGGAAGATGCGTTGGCAATAAATTTCGGCGGGTTTGAGAAACGGCGGATTTCTGTGCGGCGGAAATTTCCGCCGAGCGGACTGCCCGGAATTTCCGGGGACAGAACCCGGCTCATTCAGGTGTTTCTGAATCTTTTCAAAAACGCGGGCGAGGCTTTTGACGCGTCTGAAAAAAAGGATGAACGGATATTGGAAATTTCGGCTGAGGTGTTGAATTTGAATAAAATCCGTGTTAGGATTACTGATAATGCAGTCGGATTTGAGCCTGAACAGGCAGCGCATTTTTTTCATCCCGGTTCAAGCACAAAGCAACGGGAGTCGGGATTCGGTCTGAGGCAATGCCGCTCGGTTATCGAGGCGAACCGCGGAACTATATGGCTTGAAAGCCCCGGCAAAGAAAAAGGCGCAAGCGTCATTATTGAACTGCCTGTAACACAAGAATAACCTTAAAGTCTCTCGCAAAGACGCTAAGTTCGCAAAGAAAGCAAAGATTTTGCAATTATTGAAAATTTGCAAATATCGGGGTCTCTTTTTTTGCGGTCTCCGCGCCTTTGCGAGAAAGAAAAATAACACATTGGGATTAAATGAGAAAACATAAACTGCTGACATACTATCGTGAAAGAGTTTCCGAATCATCAAGCATTATGGAAAAAGAATATGGAAAAAGAGATTACAGGAAACTTGCCGAACAAATTAATAAAACGATAAAAAAGACTCAGGAACAACTTCTCAGCACCTTATTGCAGAAGGCTAAAAAAGAAAAGTGGTCAAATATAAAAACACTTGAAACTCTTCTGATGCTGAACTATACAAGCAATGTGGTGATGCTGGAAGCCAGAAATGAGGTATGGCAGTACGACTACATGTCTTTTTCCAGACGGATAGGAGAATTGTGGGAACCCTTTTGCAAATTGTGTTTTGAATATCCGATAAAAGAAATCGAATTGTTCATACCGCCGCTGTTCTCAGAGGTGAGGGAGTCGCTTGCTTCAGAAATTCATAATTATATAAATAAATTGAATATAAATGACGGACAGAAAGAGGATTTAAAGAATTACTACGGAAAAATCTGGAATCTGGTAACATCAGGAGATATCAAACTGGAACTCGATCTTCATTTTAAATTTGGAAATGACAGATTCAATGTAGATTTTAAAAGCGGTTTCGGTTCCAATGAGAAGGGCAACACCAACAGATTGTTGATGGTGGCGACAATTTATAAAAATCTCGAACAGAATTATAAATGTGTCCTTCTTGTACGCTCCCAAGAGGATCAGAACAATCATTACTTTCAGACCTTAAAAAAATCAGGTGTTTGGGAAGCCTGCTGCGGTGATGAGACTTACAGTAAGATATTTGAATACACGGGTTTTGATATTCAGAAATGGATCGCTGATCATATTGACTGGAAAAACGATTTAAATGAAAAAACAGCAGAATATTTTCATCGTAAAGCATTTGATAAGTATTTAGCGTGGTAGAAAAATGGAAGATATATACAGGTCTTTTTATACAAAATCCGTTCCGATAGTTCATTATATGGTCTCCCGTCTGAAAGCGCAGCCGGAGGATAGAATATTGGAGCCCTGCGCGGGAGACGGTGTATTGATTGATGCCGTGATTAAAAATGAGGTAAATCAGAGAGTTGATGCTTATGAGATAGATCATCGTGCGTATAAAATTTTAACAGAGAAATATAAACATCATAAAAACATTCAAATCGTGCTGTCCGATGCCCTGTTTGACGGGAATTTGGACTTCAGCCCGGGCTATGAGAGAATCATTGCCAACCCGCCTTATGGCGCATGGCAGGATATTCAAAGGCGAAAACTTTTGAAAAAAATGTATAAAAATCTTTATGTCAAAGAAAGTTATGCACTTTTTCTCTACAGAGCCGTTCATCTCTTGAAAGATAAAGGCATACTTGTTTTTATTATTCCCGATACATTTTTATACTTGCACAGTCACAGATATTTAAGATATGTTTTATTGCAACATACGAAAATTCAGGAAGTTGCGCTGTTTCCGTCAAATTTTTTCCCCGGTATCAGTTTCGGATATGCCAATTTATGTATATTGACAGCGGAAAAATGTCATAACCTATCAGAAATCGAAAGAAATCAGATAAAAGTTCTGACGGGTTTGAAGAAGCCTGAAGACTTGGTTTCTTTCCCGTCCGACTGTCCGACATATCGGCAAAAAGATATTTTCAATTCTTTAGATCATGCTTTTTTTATATCTGAAAAAGATGAAGTAAACTCTCTTTTAAATAACTCTCAGATTCGCATCGGAGATATTGCGGATTGTGTGACGGGAATATATACCGGAAATGACAGAAAATATCTGAAAGTATTGTCTCACTGCACCGGAAATTTCAAAAAAGCAGATACGGCAGACGCAGGTTTAATTAATGACTCTTATCTGAGTGAGAAGAATATATTGTCCGGTCTCAGCAACGGCAGAGCTTTTATTCCCATAATCAAAGGCGGGAATACAAAATACATAAAGCCGAATCAATGGGTTATTGACTGGAGCAAAACAGCCGTCGAACACTATAAAAGCGATAAAAAGGCAAGGTTTCAAAACTCGCAGTATTATTTTAAAGAAGGAATTGCCGTGCCTATGGTGTCCTCAAAACAGATGACTGCTTCACTGACTGAAAAACGGATTTTTGATCAGTCAATCGTCGGCGTATTTCCGGAAGAAAAATATCTGTATTATCTTTTGGCTTTCTTTAACTCGCCGACCTGTAATCAACTGATCAGAACGCTTAATCCTTCGGCGAACAATTCTGCTAATTATATTAAAAAAATTCCGTTTATAAAGCCCTCTGACAAGATGCTGGCGGAAACGGATACTGTAATAAAAAAAATGATTTGCAGCCTTAGAACAGACAATTCCTTCAGTACGGAAGACGAAAAGAAATTGCATCATCTGTTCAGAGAATTATACAAATTTTAACTCCCCCAACCGGCCGGTGAGACAATTTTCCCGTCTCTCACTGCCTACAGGATATTTATATGAAATCCATAAACAAATTCAACACCCGCATTCTGATAATTGACGATGAGGAGACCATACGGGACAGTTTTCGGGAAATCCTCCTGCCGAGAAAATCCGACAGCAAGTCGCTTGAAGCGGCAAGCGCAGGTCTCTTTGATGACGACATCCCCGCTCCGCTCAAACAACGCTCCGGCAGTCTGTTTGATTTTGAGCTTGAAGAAGCTGCCAACGGACAGGACGGTCTTGAGCTGGTGCAGAAATCTTTGATGGAAAATCGTCCTTTTGCCGCCATATTTGCGGATATGCGTATGCCGGGCTGGGACGGACTAAGAACCGTTCAGCATATTCGGAAAATTGATGAACGGGCGGAAATTATTTTTGTCACGGCTTACAGCGATTACAGCATTGCCGAGGTTGTGGAAAAAGCGGGAACCAATGTGAGTTATCACTGCAAGCCCTTTTCGGTTGAGGAAATCCGTCAGATTGCCACCAAAGCGGTTTATGAGTGGAATAAAGCCCGAAATCTTGAAGAACTTATTGAAATCATATCGTTTATACGGGCGCAGCAATGGCAGTTGGACGCGCTGCTGCACAATATTCTTCATCAGGTCTCGGAAATGGTGGGGTCTCTGTCCGCAATGCTGGCAAAAAGAACTGATGAAAATAATTATAAAAAAATGATGGGAATCGGCAAACTGGCAGATGATGAGATTGCCCGAAAATATCTCATTCTTCTGCCCGATCTCATTGACAGGGAAATCTATCAGTCTGAGGATTTTGCCTACTTTCAGGTGGAAAAATACGGTATTCTTGCCCTGTTTGAAACCGGCGGACAGTCCCTCAAGACCGAACACACCTATCTGGTCCGTCTGTTTCTGGAACACTCGGTTCAGGCAATCACGAATCTGGAGCTTCATGAGTCGCTGATCCGAAAAGAGAAACTTTCCGCAGTGGGGCAGGCTGTCGGCATGATTGCTCATGACTTGCGGGGACCTGTCGGCAATATCTTTCAGGGCATTGAGCTTTCCGAAGAAATGGCTACAGCCAATCCGGAATTTCTCAGAGACATGAACCGGCTCATGCGGAGCGAGGCAAAAAAAGCCCTGACAATGGTGAATGATCTTCTTGATTTTACACGAAATTCAGAGTTAGTCAAATCACCGACGGACATCAGACCCCTACTTGAATCGCTTCAGAAAAGCGCCGCCTTGTTTCTGGAACAATTCAGGATTCCCCTGCAAATTGAAATGACTTCTCCGTTTTACTTCCCTTCAGACGCGAGCAAAATGGAGCGGATTCTGATCAATCTGATTAAGAATGCGGCAGAGGCATTGCATCAAAGTAAAACGCCCTCGCCCCGAATTATCCTTTCCATACAAAAAGAAGCCGGCGGTTTCTGTTTCCGGGTTGCAGACAACGGGCACGGAATCCATGAGCAGATGCAGGAGCAATTGTTTGTTCCTTTTGCCACTCACGGCAAAAAAGGCGGAACCGGTCTGGGTCTTGCGATTGTAAAGCAGTTTGTGGAAGCGCACAAAGGGAAAATATCGGTGGAAACCGGCTCAAAAGGTACGACATTTAATGTCTGGATTCCGGATGAGATGTAAATTTTGCCACGAATGAACACGAATGTCTCACGAATAGGAGAACACGAATTTATCAGAGAGCGGAAGTATAAATTTCTCGCAAAGCACGGAAAGAGCGCAAAGAAAAGCTTGTTGCGGCTTTTCAACTTTGCGTCCTTAGCGCACTTTGCGAGAGACTTCTTTTATTTCCGCTCATGTCTGTATTCGTGAAAAAATTCGTGTTCATTCGTGTTCATTCGTGGCTAAATCTTTTCGCGGCTGAAAATACAAGACAGCAGTTTTTCACATTCCGCTTCCACTTTTGCCGCCAGCAGACGCGCATTCTCAACATTTCCCTGTTTCCCTGCAAGTTCGGTTTGATATGCGGCATCCCGCAGCCTGTACGCCGAAAGATTGGCTGCCATTCCTTTGATGCCGTGCGCGTGTACCGCAATCAATTTGGGATCATTCTGTTTCAGGCAGTCTTTTAATTTTTTTATTTCGCCTGAGAGATACACAGGCATTTCATTCAGCAATTCCTTACAGATATTTTCATCTCCGCCCACACGCGCCAGAAATTCTTTTTTATTGAAAATATCAGATGCCGAATCGCTTATCGGCGCTTGCTGGCTTATATCAGCCTTCTGATATTTTTCATCAATTTTTACCCAGCTTGACAGCACGGAAAACAGCCGAACCGGGTCAATCGGTTTTGTCACATAGTCATCCATGCCCGCGGCGATACATTTCTCTCTTTCTCCGCTCATGGCGTGCGCGGTCATGGCGATGATGGGAACCGGGTACGGGGTTCGGGGTGAGGGGTGAGGGGTATCGCCTCCGACCTCGTACCTCATACCCCGAACCTGTTTATCGTTCGGGGTTTGAGGTTCGGGGTTAGAGGCATCACCCCGCACCTCTGACCTCGAACCCCGAACCCCTCCTTCCCATTCCCATTCCCGAATACGCGCTGTTGCCTCGTATCCGTCCATTTCCGGCATGGAGATGTCCATCAGTACCGCGTCGTAATAGTGAGAATTGGGAATTGAGAATTGAGAATTGTGTTCTGTTATCATTTTGACGGCTTCCAGACCGTTGTTTGCGATTTCCACGCTCAGACCTGCACGCTCAAGCAGTTCTTTTGCAATCTGCTGATTGACTTTGTTATCCTCAACTAAAAGGATTTTGGCGCCTTTGATGTGCTGTGACAGTTCTTTTTCTTTAATATCAAAGTGTTGAGGATGATATTTTTTTTCGGATTTCTGCCCGAAAGACTCCATCACAAGATCAAACAGCACGGAAGATGTTACCGGCTTGATGAGAAAATGATTCAGCCCCTCCTCCTTTGCTCTCAGTATCACATCTTCTCCGGCAAAAGAACTCATCATCATAATGTTGGGGATGAACGGCAGCCGCTTATTCTGCATCATGCTGACAGCCGTATCTAAACCGTTCATTTCGGGAAGCCGCCAATCCATCAGCACAAGACCGTAGGCTCTTGACTCAGCCGCTGCCTTTTCCAATTCAACCAGCGCGGCTTCGCCGGAACTGACCGACGACGCCCTGAATGTCAGAGATTCAAGCATTTTGGTCAGCGTCATGCGGGAGAGTTCATTGTCATCCACCACCAGCGCGGGCATTCCCTGAAAAACGGGATGCTTCGGCATCTGCTTTGTTTTTTCTTTAGGCTGATAGCCTAATTTTACAGTAAAACAAAACGCGCTGCCTTTGCCCGGCGTGCTTTCCGCCCATAAGTTGCCGCCCATTATTTCCACAAGCCGCTTGCAGATGGCAAGCCCCAAGCCGGTGCCGCCGTATGTTCTGGTTGTGGAATTGTCCGCCTGCGTAAAGGCATCGAACAGACTCTCCAATTTTTCCGGCGGAATCCCGATGCCGCTGTCCCGGACGGAAAAGAGAAGGGTTGCAGAGGGCGTGTCGCCCCCCATATACCCTCGAACCCCGAACCCCTCACCCCGAACCCCGACCACAATCTCCCCGTGTTCCGTGAATTTGACCGCATTGCTCACGAGATTGACAAGTATCTGTCCGAGCCGCAGGGGA
>DZCT01000447.1 GCA_022736535.1 Desulfatirhabdium butyrativorans
CCAGCAGGATGCTTTTCTTCATCATGTGGAAAGCGGTCTGGTGACGCTCATCGGCGCAACTACCGAAAATCCTTCGTTTGAAGTCATCGCGCCGCTTTTGTCCCGATGCCGGGTGATTGTCTTAAATACGCTTTCCGATGAAGATATTGCCGCGCTGATTGATCAGGCGGTTAAAGACAGGGAGCGGGGTCTCGGAAATACGGAACTTGTTTTGGAGCCGGACGCGCTGTTGCATCTGATACGCATTTCAGACGGAGACGGCCGCGCCGCGCTGAATGCACTGGAAATCGCCGCCGCGCTGGCAGCGCCGGAAGATGATGAGAAAAAAAGTAGGCATATCACGCTTGAGATATTGGAAAAATCCTTGCAGAACAAGGCATTGCGATATGACAAAAACGGCGAGGAACACTATAATATTATCTCGGCTTTTCACAAAAGCATGAGAGGCAGCGATCCGGATGCCGCGCTTTACTGGCTTGCCCGGATGTTGGCGGCAGGAGAAGACCCGTTGTACGCGGCTCGGCGAATGGTGCGGTTTGCCTCCGAAGATGTGGGAAATGCAGACCCGCACGCGCTTCAGCTCGCGCTGAATGCCATGGAAGCTTTCAGATTTCTCGGCAAGCCCGAAGGCGAACTGGCGTTGGCGCAGGCCGCGGTTTATCTTGCGGCCGCTCCCAAAAGCAACAGCATTTATTCAGCTTACGGAAAAGTAAAAGCAGTGATTCAGGATAGCGGTTCGCTGCCCGTTCCTTTGCATCTGAGAAACGCGGTCACAGGCCTGATGAAAAAACTCGGATACGGCAAAGACTACAAATATGCCCATGATTACGAAGAGGCATATACGCCCCAGTCCTACCTTCCCGAAGCATTGGAGGGACAGCAGTACTACTTCCCCGCAGACAGAGGGGATGAGAAAGCTGTAAAAGAGCGGCTTGACAGGTGGCGGAACTTAAAGTAGGGTGGGCATGAAATGCCCACCGTTGACAGAGATTCAGAAAATTCAGTGACTCGAAACATCATATTATCCATATTGCTGATGCTTGCCATCGCTTCCCGAAGCCTGCCTGCGGAACAAAGATATGCCGCAGAGACGGAGGAACTGAGCGTCTTGTTTGACGCCTCGCTGGAACGCGCCGCGAAAGACGTCATTGCCGTGTATGCCGAAGTCAAGTCGGAACTGGAAACCGTGCTGGGCTGGCGCCTCGATGTCAGACCGACAATTGTGCTGATAAAAACGGAAAAAGATTTTCAGAAATCTTCAGGCGGACAGTTTATTGTTGCTTATGCCGTTCCCCAAAGAAACCTGATCGTGGTGGATTACTCGAAAATGAACACGCATCCTTTCACGCTCCGCGTCACGCTGAAACATGAACTGTGCCATCTGTTGCTGCATCATCATATTTCAGATGAAAATCTGCCCAGATGGCTTGATGAAGGCATTGCCCAGTGGGTCAGCGACGGCATATCGGAACTCATCATCGAGAAAAAATTCCTGCTGGATACTGTCGTATTATCAGAAAGATATATTCCGCTGTCTGCGTTGAGCCGGCGTTTTCCGCAGGACAGAATTTCGCTGACACTCGCGTATCAGCAAAGCAAAAGTCTGGTCGAATATATGGTCAGCGAATTTGGGGAATCTGCTGTTCTGCGTCTGCTCAAAGAGTTGAAAAACGGTGTTGATCCGGATACGGCAATTCAAAATGTTTTTTCCCTTTCTCCTGAAGAACTTGAAAGCAGATGGCATCGCTATCTCAAAAAACATTTCACATGGTTTACCTATCTCTCCGTCCATCTTTACGAAATTCTTTTTTTTCTTGCCGCAGTGATTTCCGTCTATGGGGGCATAAAACTGACGCTCAGAAAAAGAAGATACAGAGATGAGGATGAGGAAGACGAGGAAGATGATGAGGAAAATCAGGATTTATGAAAACTGTCTCTATTTTCAGCAGGTATTTGTTCATTGAAATGATGCCGCCCTTTGCCGTCAATATCATGTTTTTCACGCTGGTGTTTCTGCTGACGCAGATACTTGATATTACAAACATGATTGTGAATTATCAGATCGGCATGGGGATTGTGCTGCTGCTGCTGCTCTATTCCATGCCTTTTTTTCTGGTCTTTGTCACGCCCATGTCGGTGATGGTCGCGGTGCTGCTGACTTTTCTTCGGATGTCAAACGACAATGAAATTTTGGCAATGAAATCCTGCGGTATCAGCCTTTATGCCTTAGTGCCGTCTGTATCTGCTTTCTGTTTTATCGGATGTCTGCTGACCGGCTTTATGAGCATTTTCGGCGTACCCTGGGGTGAGATTTCATTAAAAAAACTGACGATAGAAGTTGCCTCCTCCCATATTGACATCGGACTGAAGGAACGGACATTTAACGACAGTTTCAAAGATGTGATGCTTTATGTGAACAAAATAGACATCAAAAGCAAAGCCCTCATTGATGTTTTTATCGAGGATCAGAGAAGTAAAAATCTTGTGATTACAATTGTTTCACCTAAAGGGGAACTCTTTGCCGAACCCGGAAAACCGGTGTTTCATCTCAGGCTTTTCAGCGGCATCATCAATCAGGTGAATCTGGAAGACCGCTCGGTAAACTCCATTGAATTTGATACTTACGAAGTCAATTTGGACATGGGGGATGCGCTTGCCTCTGCCCGGAGCGGGACTCCCAAAGATGAGAAAGAAATGACGCTTTCCGAGCTGCGTCAGTATCTGAAAGAAACAACTGAGAAAAACACGCAGTATTACGTAAGCCTTTTGGAATTTCACAAGAAATTTTCGATTCCCTTTGCCTGTTTTGCGCTGGGACTGCTTGCGGTACCGCTGGGGCTGCATTCCAAATCTGCACGGCGCTCTTTCGGGCTGGGACTGGGACTGGCTTTTTTTCTGCTTTATTATCTGCTGCTGTCTGCGGGGATGGTCTTCGGCGAAGCGGGTGTATATCCGCCGGTCATCGGGATGTGGATGCCCAACATTGTGATCGGCGGCATCGGCTTATGGCTGCTGATAAGAAGCGTCAATGACCGACCTGTCAGCATCAATATTTTGCCGGGAATGATGAAACGATTTGCCGCTGTATTCAAACGCAACTCATAGAAATCTTTTGTTTATCGCAAAAACGCCGGATCCGCAAAGAATTTGCAGACTGTTTTTTTTTATAAAGCAGCTTTTCTTTGCGCACTCTGCGCCTTTGCGAGAATTTTTTTTGATTTGGGAGACTTCCGAAGGGGACGAAAACCTTCGGAAGTCTTTTGAAAGAAAGGATTCAGAGATCAGTGCTTGTGATCGTGGGCTTCCGCTCCGTGACTGGGATGATCGTGGTCATGTTCCCCGTGAGCGCCGGGGTGATCGTGGTCATGCACCCGCGAGCCCGTGCCGTGAACATGCTCATGTTTGTGTTCATGAAGATGTTCATGAACATGGCTGTGGGTATGTTCGTGTTTGTGTGTCACCCCGTCGTGGGAGTGTTCGTGCACATGGGTATGATCATGTTCATGTGCGTGAAGATGTTTGTGTTCATGGATTCCGTCCATTTTTCAATCTCCTTTCATAGGATTTAAAAGCCCTTCATGAGCTTAATGAAATCAATATAATCCCATCTGTTCAGATTTGTCAAGCAGAAAATAACACCATCGGAAATAAAAATTTCTCTCGAAGACACAAGTAATGCAAAGAAAAACTTATTATTAAACTTTTCTGTGCCTTCGGTCAGATATTGACGGGGTAATTTTTTTTATAAGAAAAAGATTTTTCCTGCATATATCATATTGGGGGAGTATTTTCTAAATTTAGAAAAATATTCACTGTTATTACTGATAGTTTTATCTTGATTTTTGCTGAAAATATTGATAATGTATATAAATTATGTAATGGGCAGCTACAGGGGGCTGCCCCTGCAACCGGCATTTTGTGTAGGGGTAAGCCCCTGTGCTTACCCTTTTACAGGGCAGTTATCAGCCACAGACACACACAGACGTACACAGACAAAAATTTG
>DZCT01000039.1 GCA_022736535.1 Desulfatirhabdium butyrativorans
CATTCTCCGGCATACGGTTCTTCCCATTATTGCCTACATGATCGGCTCGTTTACGGTGATGACATTTCTGATGAAAAACACGCTCATGGACAATTTAGCGTCAGATTATGTGCGAACCGCCATCGCCAAGGGACTGCCGTTTAAAAAAGCTGTATTCCGGCACGCGCTCAGAAACAGCCTGATTCCCATTGCAACCCATTTCGGAAACAATATTTCCGTGATCCTCACCGGATCATTTCTGATCGAAACGGTTTTCAATATCAACGGAATGGGATTGCTCGGATATGAGTCAGTGGTGGGGCGGGATTATCCGGTGGTTTTGGGGATATTGGTTATCTCATCGCTGCTGCTGCTGATCGGGAATATCCTCTCGGATATTTGCGTGGCTATGGTTGATCCCAGAGTGCAGTTCAAATGAAATCTATGATTCGCTGTCAGAAACTGACAGAAATCAAATCCCCCCTGCCCCCCTCTAAAAAAGGGGGCCCACGCTAAGACAGACAGGGGGATTATGTCGGACTCACGTTAATCCTCGTAAAACGGGTTTTAAACCCGTTTTTTCTGCATCATTATTATTTTTCTGCATCATTATTATTTTTCTGCATCATTGCCGAAAATTTCAGCGTCACGCCGCATTTCCGAGATAAGCTTCCTGAACCTGCCGGTTATGCCTGACCTCATCCGGCGGTCCCTGCGTGATCGTGGTTCCCTGCTGCATCACCATGATCCTGTGGGAAATGGAAAAGACCAATTCAATGTCATGCTCGCAAAACAGAATGGTCAGCCCCATCTCACGGGACAATCGTTTGACAAGGGCGATACAGAAAGCGGTTTCCTCGGCAGACATTCCCGCGGTCGGCTCGTCCAAGATCAGCAGTTCGGGGCGGTTTCCCAGAGCGACAGCCATCTCCAATACTTTCTGATCCCCGTGAGAAAGCATCCCCGAAATCCTGTCCGCCTTGTCGCTCAGTCCGACGCTCTCCAGAATTTCCCGCGTCTCTCTGACCGCAATATTTTTGGCAGGAGAAAAAAGGTTGAAAGTCATTTTCTGATGGGAAAGCACGGCTGCCTGCACATTCTCAAAAACCGTCAGCCGGTTGAAAATATTGACGACCTGAAAAGAACGGCTGATGCCTTTTCTGCAAATTTTATATGGCGGCAGCCCTGAGATATTCTCGCCTTTGAAGAGAATTTTTCCCTTATCAGGCTCCAGTTGTCCGGTGATGAGATTGAACAGCGTTGTTTTTCCCGCGCCGTTGGGGCCGATCACCGCGACAATTTCGCCTTTGGCGACTGTCAGACGGGCATCTGCCACAGCCATAAAACCGTCAAAAGATTTCTGAACAGATTCTGCTTGTAACATTTTATCCTGCTGCTGTTTGTTTATTTTTGTCCGATCAGATTCATAACAATTTCTTTAAGAGACTTCAAAATACGAAAAATATCAAAAAGATCATCTTTCGTTGAGACATAAGCGGAACTGATGGCATAGACATTTCCCCCAAGCGTCATAAAATGCCAGTCAGCCCCGATGACATAAGCCCCGTAAAGCGGATGCCGACGCTGATTCAGTTCCTGAGCCGTAAGCATTGCCGCAAGACACTGACCCGCAGGATCGCCTTCGGGATGCCGCTCTTTTTTATATTCCTGAAAACAGAAATAAGGTTTGCCGGGAATCCGAAAACCGCTTGCAATCATGCCGTCAGGTTTGCCCGTCATTTCAATATCTCTTATTTTTCCGCTGAAGCTGCGCTGTGCAAAAAAATTAAAATATTCGGTGGTATAATCCACCAACGCAAAAACAGGACCGATGAAATTCTGTGTCAGTTCAGATTCGTTCCAGTCATGAACATTGCGGATAAGTTTTTTCTGAAAGCGTATCAGAATCTGTCTGTCAAAATCGGAAATATGATTTTCCTGATTCAGCCAGCCGGCAAGCTCGGCAGAATCAAAAATCTGCTTCAAATCAAATGTTTCGTCCAAGTAAGCCAGCGTACAGTCCCTGAAATTTAACTGCGTCATACAGATTCCCTTTTTGTTCCTGTTCCGTAGGGGTAAGCCCCCGTGCTTACCCTTCTCTGCAACAAAGGGCAACCACAGGGGGTTGCCCCTACGGAATATTCGGATGCTGATTTTTAAAGGGCAACCACAGGGGGTTGCCCCTACGGAATATTCGGATGCTGATTTTTTTTTGCGTTGCGGGAGATTCATCCGCTTATTTCCGATAATGTCTGTTAAACAATATCTTCTAAAAAAACGATGTTATACCGAATATCTCTCTATCCGATGAGTTGTTTCACCAGATTGTCAATCGCTTTCATCTCTTTGCTCAGATGCGTTTTTATCTCCATGCGGATTTTTCCCAGACGGATGCCTTCAATTTTCTGAGCAGGATCAAGCTGTTCTTTAAGAAAATCTGAAACCGAATGATGCGCTGCTTTACTTAATTCTGCAAGCTGCAAGTGTATTTTGTTTTTCTCATCAAACTTGGGATAGTAAATGTCAAGAATTTTTCTGCTGACATCTCTCGCGCCGAATAAGCCCTTGGTTTGAAAATCTTTCATCATCAGGTTCGGTGTGGCGGCATTCATAATTGCTGTCAGATAGTATGCTTCTTTCAAATTTTCAGTTGCAAAAAAATATCCTTTGCTCTCAACAACAAACTCCAAATCCAACTCTTTTCTTTTTACAATTGCTGCATTCGCGTCTTTGGCAGAAGCGTTGTAAAGAACCAGATACGGCGCGTTGAGATTCTGTCCGGTCAATCCTTTTTGAAAATCAAGCCGGTCATTGCTTGTCATATTCTTTGACTTTTCTGTTTTCTGCAAATCCCAGATTTTTTCAGCATTGAGAAACCACCTTGCCGCATCTCTGTATCCTTCCTGTAAAAGTTCCTTCGCAGAATGAAGCTTGATTTCTTTTTTGTTGCTGCTGTCAGGTTCAACAGTGACAGGCAAAACGACCCAATCCGGTTTATAAAGTGCAAAAGGCAGAATACTTTTTGAAAGCGCGGTTCGGAAAATGAAATTGCTTTCAATTGTTCCTGAAAAATCAAGTCCTTTCCACGGCGCTTTCGCATCAGCCTGTATGTCCTCAGATGTTTTGATGCTGATGATTCTGTCATTCCAATCCCGCGGGGGTTCCTGTGTCAGTTGAATAAAATACAATGCCCGAGGAATTATTGTGGAACCTCTTTTAAAAAGATTCCTGTAATAATTTGTTTTATTTTGTGATTTGATTTTTCGTGTTGAAAAAGCAGAAGACTTTCCCTGCTGTATGTAATACCATTTACTTGTTTCTTCTTCCAATTTGGATTCCGCCGCTTTCAGATTGCAGTTATGACCGGGTAATTTTCCTGAAAAAACAATTCCCTTGATACCGTTTCTATATGCTTGAATTATTAAACTGTTTATTTTTGAATTATCGGCTGAGTTGTCTGCTTTCTCGGCAAAGAATACACTGCTCGGAATACGGAAAAGAGGCGATACATCTTCCAAATCCCAAATCTGCGTCAGGCGGAAACCCTTTGCTTTTCCGCTTCTGGTATTGTCGTGGTGGTCCGCGCTGAAAAAACTTCTCGGCAAAACAAAAGATATTTTCCCGTTTTCATTCAAGAAAAAGCTGCTGCAATGAGACATGAATATGGCGGCAATTTCGAGGTTGGGAAAATTGGCTGCCCGCAAAGGTTTTACTTTGTACTCTCCGGCTAAGTCGTTTAACAGGTTCTGATATTCCTCATTTCTGACTGAACTGTAAGTGAACCAGGGCGGATTGCCGATAACATAGTCAAAGGTTTCCTTGCCGAAAAGATTCTCCACGCCTTCGGGCGCCAGCAGGGTGTTGGCTAAAATGATATTGATATGAATCGGTTTTCTGACTTCGGCAACCTCTTTGCCCAAAGCCAGCAGCACGGTCGTTTTTGCAATCTGAACGCTTAACGGATGAATGTCAATTCCGTAAATGCTGCTGTTGATTTCCTCAACCGTGACTTGGGTATTGAGTTCTCGGATGCGGTGAACAGCGGCGCGGAGAAATGAGCCGCTGCCGCACGCGGGATCCAATATTTTATCGCCGGCTTTGAACTGAAATTCACTGACGATTCTTTCGCAGAGCCAGTCCGGCGTGTAGTATTCGCCGAGCGAATGTCTCGTGTCAAGGTCAATCAGTTCCTGATAGACTCCCTTGAGAATATCCTCGTCAACCTCATTGAAGTGATATGAGAAAATCTCCTGTGCGATCACACGGAAAACTTTTCTGAGTCCTCTGAAATTTCTCTCACTGTTTATCCAATGAAAAAAATCATTTTCGACAAAATTCCGAATATTGTATCTGTTGAAGATGCTGCCGCTGATGATGTCTTTCAGTTCCTCATCGTCAATGTAGTCGTCATTGCTTACGAGCGAATACGCGAGCATTTTTGAAAATATGCTGAGATAGGTATGAACGAGAAAATTTTTTTCGCTGTCGTCAAATGCGCCGTAAGCGATGGAAAGAAATTTTCTCCATTCCTGATATGAGACCTGCACTTCTCCGAATACTTTCGCATCATTGAAATGCCGGATCATCTCACGCAGAGACTCGATAAACACATGGCTCTGATGCCCGAATGACTCTTCAATCCGCTTCAGCGTCGCCCGCTGTTTCTGCTCTCTGAAAAGAAAACGGTCAAGCCAGTAGTAAAAATCTTCCGCATTGTTTTCCGTAAGCGTGAATGAGGCTGAAGCAACTTCATTTAACTTCAGTTCGTCCTCTGTCAGATTTTCCAGATTTTCAAGCTGTGAAATATCAGGAGAAAATACTTTCCATGCAATGCAGTCGGAAGCAATGAGCGTAAAATTGTAGCCTTCGCCGGACTTGAACTGTCCGAGCAGATAGCCCGCCAACTGCTCCTCGGCATGTTTCAATGAGGCTTTCAGGTCCTTCTCAAATTCGATAATGATGTTGCTGTAAAGCGTATCCGCGCTTCCCCTGTGCAGCCTGTCTTTTCGCGGAATATTCAGTATCGTGAATTCCGAGCCTTCGGTAATTTTGTCAATAATATCTTCGATTTCCTTTTCTCCGGCATAAAGCCGGTTGAGCAAATCTTTGAACGCCTCTTTCTTGGTTAATTCCTTATGGGCGGATTTAACCTTCTGTCTGTAATGATTGATTAATTCTATGCGATGATCTGACATTTTTTGAGATATTTTAATTTGTTAATCAACGTGAGTTCGATATAAAAAATTAATGAATCAGTTCGGCACATATCTCCCCCTTTTTTAAAGGGGGGCAGGGGGGATTTCTGCGCCACTGGAAAATTCCCCTTAATCCCCCTTTAAAAAAGGGGGAAATACGGCGTTTAACTCACGTTAATCAGAATTTGGAGGGGATATTGATAAATAGGATAGGGCATGTCAACGACATGCCCCTACATTTCGGAATATCACACCCGCGGGAATTTATCCGGCGGCGGGATACAGCTTTTACTTCACCGAACTGACTTTTTCCGTAAGTTCGGGAACAAATTCAAGAATATCCGCCACAACGCCCACGTCCGCAAACTGGAAAATGGGGGCTTTGGCGTTTTTGTTCACGGCAATGATAAAGGGATTTCCCTTGATGCCGCCCATGTGCTGGAAAGAACCGCTGATGCCCAGCGCCATATAGACTTTGGGTTTGACGGTCTTGCCGGAAGTTCCGACCTGACGGGCTTTTTCAAGCCATTTGGCGTCCACAATCGGTCTGGAGCAGGAGACATCCGCGCCCATCATTTTTGCCAGATCGTGGATAATGCCGAGATTGTCCTGCTCTTCAATGCCGCGTCCCACCGAAACCAGCACTTCGGATTTGGTGATGTCAACATCTCCGACTTCGGCTTCCACCACTTGCAGAAAACGCCGGGTGGTTTGGGCCAGATCGCCTGCGTCTTTGGTTTTGTCAGCCACATTTCCGGACCCGGCTTTGCTTTCATCGGGCTGAAACGATCCCGCACGGACATTGATGACTGCGCCGCCCGAAATATCGCACAGAACATGCGTGCTGACCATGCCGCTGTATTCCTGACGCACGACTTTGAGTTTTCCGCCGTCAATGCCTTCAAACGCGACCGCATCTGAAACAAATGCCGCATCCAATTTTACGGAAAGTCCGGGTCCCAGGTCCATTCCGAAGGTGTCATGCGCCATCAGCAGCACGCAGCCTTTGGGCAGAATCTTGACCAATGCTTTCCGGATGACTTCCGCGTTGGGATAAGCCAAAGATGCGCTGTCAATTTTCCATACTTCTTTGTAGGAAGCCGCAACTTCTTTGCACACGGCGTCCACTCCCGAACCCGCCACAATTGCGGTGACAGCCGCGCCCGCGTCTATTTTTTTGGCAGCGGCAAGCAGCTCCGGCGCCGTATCATCTGCCTTTCCGTTTTTATGAGCGATATATGCAAAAATCTGTTGAGCCATTATTTTATACCTCCTTTGGCTTTGAGCAATTCAACTAATTTCTCAATGATTTCTTCGGTGCTGCCCTCCAGCATTTCCGCGCCTTCACCCAGCGCCGGCACAAAATAATCCGCCCGTTTGACTTTTGCGCCCGCGGCGCCCACGGTTCCCGCGGCAACGCCCAGATCGCCCGCGCCGTGAACGGGAATATCCACAGACGCCACTTTGCGGATGCCGCGAATGCCGACATAGCGGGGTTCGTTGATACCGGTCTGAATCGAAAGCACGCAGGGAAGGTCAATCTCGCTCATTTCCTGATTTCCGCCTTCGATTTCACGGCCCGCTTTTATCTTTTTGTCGTTCACGACTTCTATCTTGTTCACCAAAGATGCGTAGGGATAATCCAGCATAGCCGCGAGCATACCGCCCACCTGACCCGCGCCGTCGTCTGCCTGTGCGCCGGTGAGAATCAGGTCGTATTTGCCTTTCTGGATTTCGGCTTTGAGAATGCTCGCAACGCCTTTTCCGTCAGAGCCTTCAAAGGCTTTGTCCGACAGCAGAATGCCTTTATCCGCGCCCATTGCCATTTCTCTTCTCAGCACTTCTTCGGAGTCCTGATTTCCGACGGTCACAACGGTGACGGAGCCGCCCACTTTGTCACGAATCTGAATGGCTTCTTCCACCGCGTAGTTATCCCATTCGTTTACCGAATAGACCAGATCGTCGCGTACAATGTCAGAGCCGGTCTTGTTGATTTCAATTTCGTTTTCAGACGTGTCGGGAACTCTTTTGACACATACCAAAATTTCCATGTCTTTCCTCCTGTTTACTATTTAATTTTGCTATGGATACGCTTTTCAGCAAATCGCTTTGACGTATTCCATGCGAGTGTATTTTCAACATTGCTAAAATTCGCTTCGCTCATTTCAGCATTCCGGAGTGCTAAAATGAAATTTTAGCAAAATACTTTTATTTTAATATAAGTTGCTCAAGACGCTTTTTCAATTATTTTTACGCTGATTGTTGCCATAATCTGTGTTTCGGAAAGTTACTCTCCCGCTTCATTGCAACGTAAGATATGTGACAGTTTAGACGCCGCATCATTCGGAATATCAACCGGAATAAAATAATCCGCCGGATACAGATAATCCTCTCCTTCATTATCTATCACCCGAATATAACCGGATTTTGCCGCGCTTTCATCCGATAAAACCTGATAGATCATCCTCGGCGTCAGCAAATCCGAATCATTGCTGTTGATACAAATAGCAAAGTTCAATATTAAATTTTTATGTGTTACCGGCATGTTTCTTTAATCCAAAAAACATTTGATTCTCATTTTTCTTTTACCGATGCCGTGCGCCTCAAACCAATGCAATTCGGCTAAACGTATTTCCCCGTCTGCCAGACGAATTGTTGCAATTCCTTTCAATTTTCTCCAATTCCCCTGACCGTAGCGTTCTTGTAAAAGTGAAAGAATACGAATACCTTTGCCCGTAGCAATTAATTCAATACGGGAGATATTGCCGACAATATCAAAAAGCATTTTGAGTTCAAGACCCTTATTATCCCGTTATATCTCGTTCCAAAGCTCTGCGTGGGAACGCAGCCCGAACGCTTCTGACAGCTTAACCGGTTCTTGTCCTTCTATTGTTTTCGGTTTAAAAATCCGTTTGAGCGTGGTGTGTCCCAACTTATTGCGAGACACAACAAACAATCTCTGTTCGTCATCATCAAGATTCAGTCCGTCCAACGTCGCAGGGTTGTGAGTTGTAAAAATTGACTGCTTATCATATTGTTTGGATAATCCTACTAATTCTTTGACTAATTGACTGCACAATTTGGGATTGAGCGATGCGTCAATGTTATCAATAGCAAAGAAGTTCGGCGTGTTGTCGCTGATAAAGAGCGAAAAATAAAAAAGCAGAAACAAAAAGCCTTCGTTTGAACTTTTCTGGTCAAAATACTCTAAATTCTTATCTAAATATTTATCCCTGATTTTGATGCTTCCCCTGTTTTCAAGCGGATTCTGAATTAAATCAAAACCTCTGAACCAATCTATCAGTTCAAGTTTTTCTTTAATTACCTCTATCTTTTTACTGTCTTCGCTCGAATTTAATACTGTCAGAAGTTTTAAAAGTCCTTCTCCGTTGATTCCTAAAGGCTGAATCTGTCCTTCTTTTTCAAATGTACGCAGTGAAACGCTTTCCGGAGAATATATCAAAAAATTAAATAATTCCTGAAAATTATTTTTTAATCGCTTTAAATAACTTGGAATTTCTTCTGTCGCTGAAACAGCATTAATGATTGATCTGTCCAAAATAATTTCTTCGATAGTTTTCCATTGAGAATACGGCTTATTGTCATTATGAAGGTTAAAATCAATTTTGTCCCCTTTATCTGTTTCAATATAAAGTTTTATTTCTTTATCAGTATGTTTTGCATCAAAAGCGGCACGCATCAATTGAGGCTCAGTAACTCTTATTCCTCTTGCCGCCAAAAATTCGTTATCCAATTTATCAGTTATGGCTGCGGAAGCTAATGCGATTGCTTCTAAAATGTTAGATTTTCCGCCTCCGTTTTCACCGATTAAAACTGTAATTCGTCCCAACTCTAATTTAAGACTCTGAACAGACTTAAAGTTTTCTATTCTGATTTCTTTTATCATAAGCACCTGCTGATGTATTCAAATCAAAAAGATTTGTCTTTCTCTTCCGGCGGCTTAATATGCTGAAACATACGGAACAGACACAAATCATAAATGATTTTCAGCCCGCCTGCCAGAAAAAACGGCGCGCTGATAAGCATCGGATGCGCCAGAAAAAAACCGGTCAGCGCGGGCGACAGCGACGCGCCGACAGAACGCGCAATGTTTGTAATGCCTGACGCCGCAGTGCGCTCATCCGGCGAGACCACCGCCATCGTATAAGACTGACGGGTGGGTATATCCATCTGCGAAATGCTGAAACGCAACAGCAGCACAATGATTGCCGATTCAAGATTCGGCATCAGCGGCACCATGCACAGCAGCACATTGGAGGGAATATGAGTGAAAACCATCGTATTGATCAGTCCGATGTGCTTGGCAATTCGAGCCGCAAGCAAGGCTGAAATCCCTGCCAGAAGATTTGCCCCGAAAAAAATACTCCCCAAAACCCCCGTGTCCGCGCCGAATCGGATATGAAACCAGTATGCCATGATGCTTTGAATAACAAAACCGCCTGCAAACGCATCCACTGCAAAGAGCGCACTCAGCCGTATAACAACATTTCGTGAACGGTGCAAGCCCATTTTGTATCTGACAGGGTTGCTGTTTACGGTTTCAATATTTGACGACAATCCGAAAAAGAGCAGCATCAGCCCCAGTCCTGCAACAGCATAGCCGAACAAAATGACGCGGAACGCCTCTGCCCGGGGCAATCCGCCCTGTTGCAAAATTTCGGCAAGCCACCCGCTGCCCAGCGCGCCCGCGGCTGTGGCAAAAGACCCGGCAAGATTATACCAGCCGAATGCCCAGGTCCGCTTTTCATCGGGAAGAATCTGCGACAACGATGCCTGTTCAATGGAAAGAAAGGGACCGATTTCATTTCCGCTGGGACTGATGATGCCGATAATCGCGGCAAGGGTCAGAATGATCGGATTTTTCGTAAAAATAAAGACAATTCCCGCGCCTGCCATCAGAACCGCCCCGAAAATCAGCATCCGTTTCCTGCCGATGCGGTCTGCATTGGTCGTCACCCACAATGAAACAGCCACATCTCCGAGCAGCGTCAGCGAGAGCAGCAGACCGATTTTGTAATCGCTCAGTCCGATTTCCGACAGATACAGAACCAGCACCACCGACAGAAATCCGTAAGCAAACAGACGGATGACTCGTGTTGAAAACAGAAGAACAATATCGGATTTCAAATAATGAAAATTATTTTTCAACAGCCATCCACTCATGTATTTCCCGGTGCATGACAAGATACCGCTGTAAAGTTACGGGATTTTTACCATATTTTTCATAGGTTTGCAATATCTCAACAAAACGGTTCTCCGCATCCTTTTCATCGGTATTCGGAACAATGCCGTCGGTGTAAATATCCGCCATCCTGTCCGCATAAATGACAATCTTTTCTTCGGGCTTCTTCAGAGTGTAGTCCCTGACCGGCAGACCGAGTCCGACCGCTTCGGGTTCGGTCAGTCCGCCCCGTATGTGCTTGAAAATAATCTGAATAATGCCGTCTTCCAGATTCAGTTCTTTTGCCATCTGCGCGCCGATTTCTCCGTGCTGCATTCCGTAGGTTTTTGCCTTGCCCAGATCGTGATAAATCCCGCCGAGTATGATGAGCTTTCTGTTCACAGCGATTTTCACTCTGCTCGAAATTTCCAATGCTTTTCTGGCAACTTCGATACTGTGAGAAACGGCTTCTTCGGGAACTCCGGCTTTTTTCAGCGTTTCGATGTCTGCCATGGCTGTATCTTCCACAATGTGCTGAAGATATTCGACAACTGCCTCATCTCCCCATGAGGAGCAGACAAATCCGATATTTTCAGGCAGTTTGTCCAGACTGTGACGCTCGGCTTTCATCTGCGGATGATTGTCGAGCCAGTCGTGCATTTCCTGATAGGATTTTCCTGTCCGTTTTGTGCTGGTTTCCAAATGCTTGTGATACGGAGGCATAAAATGAACTCCTTTCTGTTTGAATATTTTTCAAAATAAACTCCACACGACACCGGTAATGCCTGAAACCGCAATTACGGAAATCATTCCGATCTTCAGCCATTGCATTGCTATAAACGATAAAATTCCCACAACGATTGCAAACCAATTGATTTTGCCCGTCTGCGGAAATATCACATACATGCCGAACCAGACTGCCAGATTCAGAACCACACCGACCACCGCAGCCGTGATACCGGACAATGCGGAAGAAATCTTCTGATTATCACGGAATTTTTCTATGTAGGGCGCTCCCAGAAAAATGAACATGAAGCACGGTAAAAATGTGAAATAGGTTGCAACAAGCGAGCCAATCAAAGCACTGAATACAGGGCTTAAATTTCCGTGATGATTCCATCCTGCCATAAATCCGACAAACTGCAACACCATAATCAGCGGACCCGGTGTTGTTTCCGCAAGTCCGAGTCCGTCCATCATCTGAGGTCTTGTAAGCCATGAATATTGTTCAACTGTTACCTGAGCAATATATGCCAGCACTGAATACGCACCGCCGAATGTCAGAAATGCCGCTTTTGTAAAAAACAATGCTTCGGTAAAAAACAATTGGAAACCCGATATGCTGTACAAAATGCCCACAGGAATTATCCATAACATTGCACATGAAATCAGAATACCGATGCTTTGCCGTGAAGACGGATTGATATGACATTCATCAACGCCTTCACAAATCACAACATAGCCTTCATCCTCAAGCCCTTTCACATCTTTTGATTTTGAAGTTTTAAATTTATCCGGGAATATGAAATGCCCTGAAATACCCATAATTCCCGCAGCAATGATAATAATCGGAAAGGGGATTTTCAGAAAAAAAATTGCGATAAAAGACAATGCGGCAATACCGGCAAGCAGAGAATTTTTCAGCGACTTTTTTCCGATTTTGATCACCGCGGCAAAAACAATTGCCGTCACCGAGGCTTTCAGTCCGTTGAAAAATGACTCTACAAAAAATACGTTTCCGAATGCCGCATACACATAGCTCAACGCAAACAAAATAAACATCGAAGGAATTACAAACAAAGAGCCTGCCACGATCCCTCCGGGAATTTTATGAAGCAGCCAGCCGATGTAAATTGTCAGTTGCTGGGCTTCGGGACCCGGCAGAAGCATACAGTAATTCAGAGCATTCAGAAAACGGTCATTGCTGATCCATTTCTTTTTTTCCACAAGTTCGCTGTGCATGATGGCAATCTGCCCTGCGGGTCCCCCGAAACTGATAAAGCCCAGTTTCAGCCAAAACCTGAATGCCTCATAAAATGAAGGGTGAACAATCATATTTTTTCCTCGTCAGCTTCCCACGCTGCCAAGCCGCCTTCGATATAGCGGACAGGAATCTGACTGTTTGCCAACTGTTCTGCTACGGATTTGCTGACAGAACCGCCTCTCACGCAGTAAATCACAACTTCCTTGTCTTTCGGCAGTTCTTTGCTCCATTCCTGAGTTTTTTCAGGATCGCGCCGGACAGAACCCGGAATCATCTTGTCCGCGTCATAATCTTCCTTGCGCCTGACATCAATAATGGACAACATCCTGCTGATTTTTCAACAATGCTTTCAATTCCGATGGCTTAATTGTGTTGCTCATAATCGTCTCTCCTTTTCAATGATGTTTTGAAAAATATTCATACAGACTATCCAAAATAACAGTTCCGTGTTCAAGGCGTACTTCATCATCAGACTGAAGCATGGCAATTCCTGAAAACACGGCAGCAACACCGGCAGTTTCGGGATGCAGAAATTTTTCATCTTTCAAATCAATATCATGGATAACCTCAGCTATCGGAATCAGTGCGGGCTGCTCAGGACAAAAGCGTTCTCTCAGAATCTCAAATGTGCAACGATCATCTTCATGAGTGAACTCTGCATCAGCCATATCAAAACGAAGTTCATCAGATTTCGGAGCGTAAGATTTGGCGGACACGAATTTAAATTTTGCCTCAGAATCTATGAACCGCCGAATCAGCCATGCACTTGATATTCTGTCTGCATAAATTCCTTTGCGGGTAATCCATATTCGCCCTTTGACGGTTTGAAGTGATGCTGATATTTTTGAGGAGTGAGTTGAAAATTTTAACAAAGATTCTGCTTCGACAACAGCCGCCTGTGCCGATTCACGTCCGGCAGCTTTGAAAAAATCAATTGAAACAATGTCCTGAAACTGTTTTTTCAATTTGTGAAGTTGTTTTACAGAACATTTTTCTGCCAAGGCGCGGACTTCTTCGCTGATGCGCTGATAATCCGCATCACGGGCAGTATTGAACATATCAATAATCTGAGCATCTGACAAACCTTCGAGAAACGATGCTTCGGACATAGAAGCTTCACCGCCGCCGGTGATAATTTCCCTGAATATCCAGAGCATATCTTCATAAGTCTGCTCGTTTTTCGGAATCACATAGACGGAGTGCTTGATTGGTAACGCGCCGATCTGCTGAAGCCTTCTCCAGATTTTGACACGGAAATAATCAGGTTTCGGCGGAATTTGATGAATCAGCAACAACCATTTGCTTTCAGATACGGATGTCATATTAACCTCACAATTGATATAAAAATATATAGGCAACTGTATCATTTGTCAAGAGGCAAATCCGGATCCTATGCAGTTTTTCGGGTAATGCTGTTAAATAATCTTTATACCATTCAGATTCGTCCTAACTCTGATTTAAGACTCTGAATGGACTTAAAGTTATCTATTCTGATTTCTTTTATCATGTTCATGTTCACCATTCAATTTTCTCATAAACTTCTTCAAGGCGTATTTCACAATCAGGCGCGGCGATGCGGAATACGGCTTTCGGGTCTTTGTATTCCGAGAACAGCCAGCGATTTTCCTGCTGCCGGACATAATGCTCGATTCGGCGTTTGTCCTGAGCCATCAGCAGATAGTCCGACAAAGATGCAATCGTCCGGTAACTCTCGAATTTCTTTCCTCGGTCATAAGCTTCGGTCGTTTCGGACAGCACCTCAACAATCAGGCTCGGATTGAGCAGCGTGTCATGATGTTCGTCATCAAATTCAGGCGTTTCGCATACGACAACCACATCGGGATAAGTGTATAAGCCGCTCTCGCTCACTTTGAGCCGCATATTGCTGATGTATGCTTCAAAAGGACGTTTCCGAATCTGCCGGTAAATTGTAGCAGCGACATTTCCGGTAATGAGATTATGCCTCCGGCTTGCCCCTGCCATTGCAAAGGTTTCGCCGTTGAAATATTCGCTTTTATATTCCGCTTTCCGCTCCGCTTCTAAATATTGTTCGGGTGTGAGCGGCGGCTGTTTTTCGGATTGCAAAGACATGTCTCGTCCTTAAATAAAAAGTTCTCGCAAAGGGCGCTAAGAACGCAAAGTAGGGGCAGCCCCTGTGGCTGCCCTTTTTTTTATTACAGGCGTAAAGGGAAAAATTTGCAAAGACATGTCTCGTCCTTAAATAAAAAGTTCTCGCAAAGGGCGCTAAGAACGCAAAGAAACTTAACTTCAGGACTTCCAACACAATGATTTTTTTATAAAAAAGCTTTTCTTTGCTTTTCTTTGCGTCCTTTGCGAGACAAAACTTATTCGGTGATCAGATGCCGGTCAAAAAGGAAAAAAGGGTAAGCACGGGGGCTTACCCCTACGGAAACTTTGCGTCTCTTTGCGTCCTTTGCGAGACAAAACCTATTCAGTCATCAGATGCCGGTCAATCAGTTCCACCAGATCAATCACCTGCATTTTGCCTTCCAGACCGCTGGTTTTAATCGCATCTTCAATATTCACCATGCAGAAAGGACAGGCAGTGACAATCACAGTCGCGCCGGCTTCTTTTGCCATTTCCACCCGGAGTTTGCCCATGCGGGTTTCCTCAGTGGGTTCGTAAAAGAGCATCAGACCGCCGCCGCCGCAACAGAAAGAACGGTCTCTGGATTTGGTCATTTCCACGCGCTTGACGCCCGGAATCGCATCAATCACGGCTCTGGGCGCGTCATAAATTTCATTGTGCCGCCCCAGATAACAAGGATCATGGTAAACATAAACAGCGTTGCTGTCTTCCACAGATTTCAGCCGGATTTTTCCCTCTTTTATATAACGCTCCAATGCCTCACTGATATGCTCCACCGGCGGAAGCCCTTTGTAATCGTTTTTCAGGGCATTCAGCGCGTGGGGGTCTGCGGTGACAATCTGCTTGACGCCGGTTTCAAGAATGGCTTCGGTGTTCTGCTCTTTCAGATTGACAAAAAGCATTTCTTCGCCGAAGCGTCTGGCTTCGTGTCCGCTGTCTTTTTCCGCAGCTCCCAGAATACCGAAATTCACGCCTGCCGCTGCCAGCACCCGTGCGGTTGCTTTGCCGATTTCCTGAATACGGTCGTCATAGGAGGTGATGCTGTCCGCAAAATAAAGTGTATCTGCGCTTTCTTCTCCGTCCAGAATCTTGACTTCGATGCCGCTTTCTTTTTCAACCGCTTTTGCCCAGTCCGCACGCTTTTTCTCCATTTTTCCCCAGGGATTCCCGCGTTTTTCCAGCGCGCTCAGGGGCTTTTGCAGAGACTGCGGCACCATGCCTTCTTCCACCATGCCTCTTCTCAAATCCACAATTTTATCTATATATTGGATCATAATGGGACATTCGGCTTCGCACGCGCCGCAGGTGGTGCAGGACCAGATTTCATCTTCTTCAAAAATCGTTCCGATCAAAGGCTCTTTTTTCTGGAAATCTCCGCGTATGGGATAGGTCTTGTAGCAGTAATCACGGGCTTTGATGCTGATAAACCGGGGAGACAGAGGCCGCCCCACCGCATTTGCCGGACACTGATCCGAACACCGTCCGCAGTCCGCGCAGGAATAGAAATCCAGAATATGTTTCCATGTAAAATCAGTAATTTTCTTTACGCCGAAAGATTCGAGTTCTTCCAGCTTGTCATCTGCCACACCGTATTTCACGGGTTTTATCGCGCCTTTGTCCAATCTCATGAAAAACACGTTGAAAAGCGAGGTGATGACATGAAAATGTTTTCCCAAAGGCAGAAAGCAGAGGAAAAAGAAAAAGGTCAGATCGTGAATGTAATATGCCGTCACATGGAGAAACTGAAGCGTTCCCTCAGACGCGGCGGACAGTATTTTCTTGAAAAACCACGCCAGACTCAGCACTGCCGGAACTTCGGTCGGCAAGCCTTTCTGCAACGCGGCTGCCACAGCGCTGGCTTCATAAGTGCTTTCAGACAGCATCAGCAGGGAAATAAGCCCCAGCACAAACACGGCTTCCGCGGTGTGGTCATGCCCGTATTTTTCAGGCACGGCATAGCGTTTGGGTTTGTAAATCCCCCGGCGGATCGCGGCGATAATACAGGCAATCAGCACCATTGTCGCGGCGTAGTCTTTGAAAATACTGTAAACATGACCGAGTTTGCCCCCGAAACCCGGCAGAACAAAATCTTCGGATATGCCGATAATGACCAATGATGTTGACCGGATTGACAAAATGATAAATCCGGCAAATATCATAATGTGAAGAACGCCGGCAAGCATGTATCTCGGCTGGCGGTACTGCGCGAGCCAGAGTTTGATGACATTGATGATCCGCTGGGGAATGCGGTCAAAACGAGGATCCGGTGCCGCCAGCACCAGCGGCGCGAGGCGTTTTGCTATAATATAGGTAAAAATTGCCACGCCGATAACCGGAATCAGAACAGAAAAAAACGCCCCCGGAATCCCCAGAATACAAGTCTGAGCCGGAGAGATCAAAGCTGTTTCCATTTTTTTAGTGGTTTCTCCTTTCTTAATTTGTTGATTATATTAAATAAAAAGATGAACAAAAGTATAAATGCTAAAATTTCATTTTAGCACTCCGGAATCCCTCCTTTCTGTTTTTATTAATTTTTGAAAAAAATAAATAAAAGAACAATGAATTTCATGTTCCTTGCTGACAGTTGTTGACAAATGCCCTTTCGCATTTTAAAAGGATTTTTCTTAGCATATAAAATCACTTTAAACAATAAAAAAAGGAGATTTGTTTCATGAAAGAAATCAGGTATCAGGATAAACCCTGGCTTGCCCGTTATGAGAAGGGAGTTCCCGAAAAGGCAGCTTATGAAAATATCTGCCTTCCCGGCTTTCTGGAAAGATCAGCCGAAGAATTTCCCGATAAGCCCGCCCTTATTTTTCAGGGATATTCAATGAATTATCGGAAATTGAACGAAACGGTCAACCGTTTTGCCGCATGTCTGAACGATTTCGGGATCAGAAAAGGCGACAGTGTTGCCATTCTGTTGCCGAATCTCATTCCCTGCGTGGCGGCATATTATGCGGTGATGAAAATCGGCGGCGTAACCGTAATGAACAATCCCCTGTATTCGGATCGGGAACTGAAACACCAGTTTAACGATTCGGATGCAAAACTGCTGATCACCCTTGATCTGCTGGCAGACCGGATGGCTGCGCTTCGGTCTCAGACTCGGATAAAACAGATCGTTTATACCTCTATCGGCGATTATCTTCCCTTTCCCAAAAACCTGCTTTTTCCCTTTGTGGGCAAAAAGAAAAAATTGGCTGCGGATGTCAAATCCAAAGAGGAAATATATAAATGGAAAGAACTTGTGTCAAGATATTCTCCGGTATTGCCCGAAGTTTCAATTTCTTTTGATGATGTTGCCATGTATCAGTACACGGGCGGGACCACGGGCGTTTCAAAAGGCGTGATGCTGACCCACGGAAATCTGAGCCGGCAGGTTCAGCAGGTTGCCGCATGGTTTCCGAGTTTTGACAGAGGCAATGAAATGATGCTGGGCGCGCTCCCGTTTTTTCATGTTTTCGGGCTGACAACGGCTATGAATCTTTCCATATATACAGGCTGGGGAAACATTCTGATTCCGAAACCCCAGCCATCCGAATTGCTGGAGGCGGTCAGGAAATTCAAACCCACGTTTGCGCCGCTGGTGCCGACCATGTATATCGGGATGCTGAACCATCCTGATATTCACAAAAGCGATCTGACTTCGATCAAAGGCTGTTTTTCCGGCAGCGCGCCGCTTCCGGTGGAGGTCATCAAAGAATTCGAGGAAAAAACCGGCGCGGTGATTGTGGAAGGCTACGGACTGACGGAAACCACGCCGGTCACGCATATCAATCCTTTTCATCGGGATAAACGGAAAGTCGGAAGCATCGGTCTGCCGATTCCGGATACGGAATGCCGGCTTGTCAGTATAGAGGACGGAAAA
>DZCT01000448.1 GCA_022736535.1 Desulfatirhabdium butyrativorans
CGCCGCCGGATCCTGTGAGAAATGCCTGCGGGGAAATACGGCTTCGTTTCCCTTTTCCATGTTCAGGGAAACCGGATCGTGAAAAGATTTTTCGGGAGATTCGGATGAGCCGGAACGCAGCCGGATACGGTCAAAGACAGAGACAAGGCGGGTTTGGGGAGAAATTTTTTCGGAAACTGACTGCGTTTCAGGCATTCCCGAACTGAGTTTGTTAGCGATGTGCAGACACATTTCAGAAAGATTGTCTGCATCCGCCTGATGATGCGCCGCAGCGATTCGGGCAATATCTGATCGGGAGTCTTTTAACTCATCAGGCAGCGGCAAGTCATTTTCATTGTCAGGAGAATAGGTCTGCCCTGCCAATTGTGCAAATTTTTCAATATCGTGAAGCAATGCGCCGAGCATCAATACCTTCAGATCGTGTGCCATATTTGCTCCTCTGATTTTCAAACCCGGTATTCAGGACATTCTCTCAAAAAAACATCAGATAACACGTCTGCTTTTTTTTGTCAAGTTTCTCGGCAGAGGGGTGGGGTTTTATCCCCGACGCCGCGTGGCAGCAGTACAGAATCCGTCCTATGCCTTTTCCAGAATTCCCATGAGAATATGCAGCAGTTTTTCCGCATCAGCCGGAATCTGATAAAACAGAATATCCTGAACAATCTGTTTGGACTGCCGGTAAAGGATTCCGAACTGCCATAAATCTCCGATTGAAACCGCACCGTAAAGCTTGTCTTCCGCAGAATCCGCACACTGATCAAGGGCAATCAGTTGAACCGCCAATTGTGTGAAACCTCTCTGCAAATCTGCATTTTTTGCTTCAATAATCAGAATATTGTTCTTTGATTCCAGATAGTAGTCCAGTATGCCCTGAAGCTGTTCATTCACATACAGCGAATATTCTACCGTAATTTTTACGCCCGTGCAGTAAACGAGTTCCGAGAGTATCGGGGCAATAAGAAATTCACGCCTCGCCGCCTCGCCGGTCAGGCTGATGTGCCGGATATTCTTATTCAGACAGTCGTTGAGATATGCCAATCTCTCTACAGGCTTGGCAGCAATTTCAAGGACTAATTCATCCCGCTGATGCTGATAGCCGAAATATGCTGTCACTTTTTCTGTGGGACAATTCAGTTTGAAATAGTCGGCAAAGGTATAAGATTTGCTCTCATCAATAATCTTCTGTTTTACCATCGGATTTTTCCAATTCAAGGTTCGGGGTTTGGGGTTCGGAGGCGCGACTTGTTCTCTTACCCCGAACCCCTGACCGCTGACCCCGCACCCGGCGCAAGCCTCAATTCAAGGTTCGGGGTTTGGGGTCAGAGGTGAGGGGTTATGGGAAACACCGCAGAGACACCCGCCGTGCGCCCCTACACCCCCGAACCGCTGACCGCTGATCCCTCACCCGGCGCAAGCCCCTATAACATATCAATTAAAATAATAAGTTATTTAATGTCGAGGTACAGATGCTTTGATATAAGGATTTACAACGGTCAGCCCCTGTATATTCACAAAATCATCTGTATTCCTTGTCAGTAATAGAATATGATACGCAGTCTTTTATCAAAGCCGTTGCCGCAATGATTGCATCAGGTACTTTCATCCGCCTCTGTTTTCGGATTTGTATGGCTTTGTCAATAATACCGGAGGTAACATCAAATTCAGCAAAGCGGGATAACAAATCTGACAGTTTTATTTCTTCTGCATTTGTCAAATTCGGAAATCCGAAGAGTTCCAAACGGGTGATAGATGAAAAACCCGACCGTTCAGCCTGAGACAGCAAATTCAGGAAATCATCGGCAGGCAGCCTTCCTGCAACGGCATCAATCCACACATTGCTATCTATCAGATAATTCATATACGATCTTCCCATTCGTTTCTGACAGATTTTTGCCACTCTGCTGCATCAATATCGGTTCTGAGCCATCCCAAAAGATTCCGTATTTCTTCCAAATCAGGTTTGCTTTTTTCTTCATGGGGAATAAGCACAAGAACTTTTCCTGATTTCGGTATTTTTTCAGCAGGATATGGAACAATAAGACCCTCCCGGATGTCTGCTTCGATAACTCGGTACATAATCACAGCCTCCTTCGGACTTTATCGGAAATAAAAGTTTCTTGCATCCCAACATATGTATGAGGGGTCAGGGGTGCGGGGGCAGAGGTCAGGGGGACACACCGCAGAGACGCCCGCCGTGCGCCCCTACACCCCCGAACCCCTGACCGCTGACCCCGCACCCGGCGCAAGCCTCAGCGCATAGCGTTTCACATTCCGCCATTTTTTCGCCTCGGTCACGATATAGTCGCCGAACTGCTGTCCGCACATCGCCGTCAGGATTCTGCCGAGAGAGATGCTTCTGCTCCGTTCCGTGCCGCCCCTGAGATTCAGGGGAATGCCGTGTTTTTCTGCGAGAGGGTAAAGATGCGAGACGCCCACCCGGTCAGTACCGAAGCTTTTCCACCACAGTGCTGCAAATTTTTTCAAAGGATCGTGTTCATGTTCATATTTGTCTGCCTGTGCATTTCCGGGTTCATATCCGTCTGAGTGTGCATTTCCCTTTCCATGTTCATCTGAGTGTGCATTTCCGATCTGAATTTTACGGGATTTGCCTGAAGCGCAAGTCTTTGTGATTTCATCAGATTTTGAATGAACTGTTCCTTTTTCGACAAGATGATCCTGAAGTATGAACAGCCTGTCTCTGAACATATCTCTTTCCTTCCGCACATGATTCAGTTCCTCACGGAAATAATGCAGTTCCTCACGGAAGCTGCTCAGAAGCCCCGCAGCTTCTTTCAGAAATGCTTTCATTTCAGGATCATAGCCGGAAGATGCGTTTCGGAACATTTCCCTTGCGGCAAAATAATTCCTGACCAGCGCACGCTGGACTTTCCATGCCAGATCGTCGCCGAAGGGCTTGACGACCATCAGATAGCCGGCTTCGGTCAGGAAAATCATAGGGTTACGATGCCCACCTTTTTGGTCGTCCTTTAAATGGACGACCAAAATTTCAGACCACTCCTCATAGGGAACATTAAAATAATCTTCATTTTCAACAAGCTGCGCCTTATTCCGGTTGAAAGACTTCCGGGCAGTGCCTTCGGGACGTTCATGCAGTTCGTCAATCATTCTGAGGGTGACAACGGGCTGATTTCTGTACTGAATCCGTTCCACCCGCCTGCCTTCGATCTCGACGATCATTCTGTCATTGTTCATTTCTGCCTCCGTAAAGTTTCGGGGTCGGTGCGGAGATGCACAGGCGTGCCGTCTCTGCGATGTGATCAGGAATTTTCTTTATATGATTTTTGCAAATCCGGGTCAAGAAAAAAGAAGGGAAGGTGCGGGGTACGGGGTGAGAGGTGCGGGGAATCTACAAGGATTGTGTCTAAGCAGGGATTTCCGGAACTCAGATGTAATCCCTGCTTATACATAATCCTTGTAGATGTCCCTTTCATCTCGCCGGCGAGCAGGGAACGATGATTTGCTGTTTTGGGTGTGTGGGGGAGGAGGGTGGTTTCAATCCCTTTCATCTCGCCGGCGAGCAGGGAACGGCAAGTGGTCGGGTGAGACCGTTCAGGTAGAAATTACGTTTCAATCCCTTTCATCTCGCCGGCGAGCAGGGAACATCGGTCTGTGGGGGAACACTTCCAGTCAGTACGCTGTTTCAATCCCTTTCATCTCGCCGGCGAGCAGGGAACAGAACATTTGGCGAAATTCGAGGAAGTGACCTGTATAGTTTCAATCCCTTTCATCTCGCCGGCGAGCAGGGAACGGCAGTGACCCAAGTGTGCCTATTACTTCGGAGTTTAATGTTTCAATCCCTTTCATCTCGCCGGCGAGCAGGGAACGATAGTAAAATTGGCGGAGTGGAGTCAATTTATTATCTCGTTTCAATCCCTTTCATCTCGCCGGCGAGCAGGGAACGGATATATAACAGTCGTCGATATCATGAAAGTCGTGTTTCAATCCCTTTCATCTCGCCGGCGAGCAGGGAACAATAGA
>DZCT01000040.1 GCA_022736535.1 Desulfatirhabdium butyrativorans
GCCGTTCCTGCATTTTTTTGACGGATTCCGCACCTCGCATGAAATTCAGAAAATCGAAATGATTGACTATGCGGATATGGCAAAATTGGTCAACCGGAAGGCGGTCGCCAGTTTCCGGGCAAGAAGCGCAAACCCGGAACGTCCCGAACTTCGGGGAACCGCTCAGAATCCGGACATTTACTTTCAGGGCGCGGAAACCCGCAATCCCTATTATCTGAAAACGCCCGGCATTGTCGAGGAATACATGAAAAAAGTCGGCAAACTGACCGGGCGTTCCTACAAGCTGTTTGACTATGTGGGCGCAGCCGATGCCGAGCGTGTCGTTATCTCCATGGGCTCTTCGTGCGAGACAATTGAAGAAGTGGTCAATCATCTCGTCAAAAAAGGCGAAAAAGTCGGTCTGATCAAAGTCCGGCTCTATCGTCCTTTCTCTGCCCAGCATCTGCTTGCGGCAATTCCTGCATCAGCCAAGGTTCTTTCAGTGCTGGACCGCACCAAAGAACCGGGCGCGCTGGGCGATCCGATGTATCTCGATGTCTGCACCTCGCTGATGGAAAACAGCAGAGTCATGAAAGTCCTCGGCGGACGCTACGGTCTGGGGTCTAAGGAATTTAACCCGGCCATGGCAAAAGCCGTGTTTGACAACATGAAGTCATCAAGCCCGAAAAATCACTTCACTGTAGGCATTACCGACGATGTGACAAATACCTCCCTTGACGTGCAGGCAGGTTTTGATGTCGCGCCTCCGGGAACCGTGCAGTGCAAGTTCTGGGGTTTAGGCGCGGACGGAACGGTCGGCGCGAACAAGACCGCCATCAAAATCATCGGCGACAACACCGATATGTACGCCCAGGCGTATTTTGCTTATGACTCCAAGAAATCCGGCGGCGTCACAATGTCTCACCTCCGTTTCGGCAAAACGCCCATTCAGTCAACCTACCAGATTGATTCGGCAGACTACATCGCGTGCCACACCGCGGCTTATGTCTATATCTACGACATTCTGGAAGGCATCAAAGAAGGCAGTACATTTGTGATGAACTCGCCCTGGACCACAGAAGAAATGTCGGAAAAACTTCCGGCAGCCATGCGCCGCACCATTGCTCAGAAAAAGCTGAAGTTCTACAACATTGATGCGGTCAAAATTGCAAGCGAAATCGGACTCGGCGGCAGAATCAACATGATTATGCAGACCGCGTTTTTCAAACTCGCCAATGTGATTCCGGTGGATGAAGCGGTTGCCTATCTCAAAAAAGACATCAAAAAGATGTTCGGCAAAAAAGGCGACAAAGTGGTCAGCATGAACAACGCTGCTGTGGATAAAACCATTGAAAATCTGTTGGAAATCAAATATCCCGCCGCGTGGGCAGACGCGAAAGACGCGCCTGCGACGGCAAAAACCGAGCCGGATTTTGTGAAAAATGTCCTGCGTCCCATGGTGGCGCAGCAGGGAGACAAACTGCCGGTCAGCGCGTTCAGACCTGACGGTATTTTTCCGGTGGCAACGTCTCAGTATGAAAAACGCGGGGTGGCGATCACCGTGCCGGAATGGATCATGGATAACTGCATTCAGTGCAATCAGTGTGCGATGGTCTGTCCTCATGCGGCGATCCGTCCTTTCCTCCTGACAGATGCGGAAAAAGACAAAGCGCCCGCAGGCTTTGAGACAAAACCCGCAGCGGGCAAAGAACTCAAAGGCTGGCATTTCCGTATGCAGATCAGCCCCCTGGACTGCATGGGCTGCGGCAACTGTGCGGACATCTGCCCTGCCAAAAAACCCGCGCTGGAGATGAAAGCCCTTGACTCCCAGCGGGAGCAGGCTGTCAATTATGACTTTGCTGTGAATACGCTGCCGGTGCGAGACAACGTGCTGAAGCGGAACACGGTCAAAGGCAGTCAGTTCTCTCAGCCTTTGTTGGAGTTCTCCGGCGCGTGCGCGGGCTGCGGTGAAACGCCTTACGCGAAGCTGATTACGCAGTTGTTCGGCGAGCGCATGATTATCGGAAATGCCACAGGCTGTTCTTCGATCTGGGGCGGCTCCGCGCCGGCAATTCCTTACTGCGTGAACAAAGACGGCTTCGGTCCCACCTGGGGCAGTTCGCTGTTTGAAGACCCGGCGGAATTTGTTTACGGCATGTTCCTCGGACATTTTCAGCAGCGCAGACGCCTTGCCGATCTGGTCAAAGAAGCCCTTGAGAAAGACATTCTCAAAGAAGTCAAAGTCGCGCTTCAGGGCTGGTTGGACAATATGAACGATCCGGAAGGGTCTAAGAAATACGGCGATCAGTTGAAAAAAATGCTTCTGTCGTATAAAGAAGATGAAGTCCTGAGCGAAGTCATGAGCCTGTCCAAGCTGTTCACCAAGAAGTCCTACTGGATTTTCCTCGGGGACGGCGCGGCTTACGACATTGCCTACGGCGGCATTGACCATATTCTCGCCTCCGGAGAAGACATCAACGTGATGGTTTATGACACGGAGGTTTACTCGAATACCGGCGGTCAGTCATCCAAAGCCACGCCCACCGGCTCTGTGGCGAAATTCGCCGCGTCCGGCAAAAAGACGGGCAAGAAAGACATGGGCGCAATGGCTATGACTTACGGCTATGTCTATGTAGCAAATGTGGGCATGGGCGCAAACAAGCAGCAGTTGATCAAAGCCTTTACCGAGGCGGAGGCATACAACGGTCCTTCGCTGATTATGGCTTATGCGCCCTGCATCAATCACGGCATCAAGAAGGGCATGGGCAAGAGTCAGGAGGAGACAAATCTCGCGGTGGAATGCGGCTACTGGCCTCTGTACCGCTACAATCCGGACCTGAAGAAAGAAGGCAAGAATCCTTTTGTGCTTGACTCCAAAGAGCCGAAATTCGAGACGCTTCAGCAGTTCCTCGCCGGAGAGGTGAGATATTCGTCTTTGGAAAAAGCTTTCCCCGAAGAGTCCCGGAAACTGCGGGCTGCCATTGAGGAGGAATACAGAGCGCGGTATCAGGCATTGAAAAAGCTGGCGCAAGCCGAGCCGCCTCAACCTGCCGCTGCGGGACCCGGGGTATGCACATCGGCTGCGGCTGCGGAACATGCGCGTCCGGGCAGTAAAGACGAAGCCTGCGATGACGGGCGGGCAGGGAAGTAGGGGTAAGCCCCCGTGCTTACCCTGTTTTTCTCAATCGCCAATCCTGACAACCGTACAGGTAAAACAGGGCAACCACAGGGGGTTGCCCCTACCAACGATGTCCTGACATTATAACAAAAAGCCGTCTGCTTCGGAGCGGGCGGCTTTTACGAAATCAGAAAAACGGACTAACAGAAAACCTCACTGACAGCGGGGGATTCGGCGAACGAGCTCCGAAAAAGGCCCGCCCCCGCCGTCTGGTGCAGTGCAAGTTTATACCCTAACATTATGAAATCTGGATACAGAACTCTATCTGATTAGTTGATTTAAAAAATTATATAGATTTCATACCTAAAACTATAACACCACCAATCATCACTTCAAAGCCGGATAGCACAGCCGGAAGCCAATTTTCTGATACTTATACTTTCCTGTACAGCCGGCAGGAAAATGATCTGTTTCTACAGGAAGAAAAGAATGAGCGGCTGTAAAGCGTTTGGTATTTATAGCAGCCGCTACACTTTTTCCTTGACTATCATTCAGCCATTCTGAAAACTGTTCACATAAAAGAAACCTTATCCCTGCCTCATGTTCTACCCATCTGAGATTGGAAGCATAGCGACAGACAAGATTTTGAAACGCTTCTTCTGGCATATAAGGCGGATTTCCATGTATCTCCAAACCATCGGGATGGAAGAAACGAAGTCCCTTCTCAAACTTGTAAGGGATTCTTGAATCAAGGGATTTCTCTTGGCTCCGTTTCCACTCTGAAAAATACGATTCCCATTCGCTCCGCAAGGATTTCAATGTCGGATCGGAATCTATCAATGCCTTGTACTCGTTCACATTAAGCAGACTGACCGGCAGCTTTCGTTTTCACCGAATCCATGTAGCATAAGCATTAGCATCATACCAAGTAACAGCAACCGGCATATCAGAAGCGTCCTGATTCATAGAGGAAAGATTATCTCCCTGTCTGTACCTGAAATAATCAGGATTGTCTTTCCTAAAGCTTCGGAATTCATCAATAGTTATCAAATCAGAGACATAGTATTTCATGCTATTGATTTCTGCCTCTTTGAACCCTCCAGATTTTCCCGCAGAGAGAACATGGGGCTTATAATTCCCTATATGAATCTGATAACGCATGTAAACTTCATCTACCCCTGGATAACCACTAACTTTACCGTCTGAAGCATAAAAGTGCTTCTCAGCTTCATGTTCGTCCCGCTCTTTCCAGCCCGCATATTCATAATAATACCAACGCTGAAAGCGGTACGTCCCATTTTGCTTAGGTATATCAGCGTTTTTCAGGTAAGGCTCGAAAATATTGTGATCAAACGGCTTGTCTCGCAGGTTTAGGAAGGTAAAGTCATATTCCCCGTCAGTCCCTTTCAAGAAAATCAATTTTTCATTATAAGGAACGACTTCAACCCACCCTTCATCACCGCGTTTTATCTGATCGCGGAAAGCTTTAAAAAGCTGATCATACTTTTCTTTCTCTTCATACATCTCAGATGAAGATGAATACTTTTCAGGTCGAAAATAGATTTTTGTCTGCCATCCCTCTCCAAGCATAGGTTTGACCAGAGCATCTCCGATAAGATGAAATGAAGGCATAATATAGTGCATAAAGCCTCCCAAAAAGACATCCATCAGGGTTCTGTCGGGCCAATGCCCCTGTCCTTTAATTATCAAGTTAGGATTTTCAAGAGCAAGGGGGAGACACGCTTTCCAATTTTCAAAAGCGAATATCACCTTGGAATGGAAATAGCTAACAACATGATTCAAATACCAGAAGCCATCTTCATACTTTGACCAGAAATCATAGTTATATCCGGTGAATATCTTTCGAGGCAGAGATTTACCAGATTTGAAAAGCCGATCAGATAGGTCTCTTGGACTTATTTGAACACGGAGCGGCCACATCTGAATCTCCCAGGGCATACGCGGCGAGAGAAGATCACTTTGAATGACCATTCCATGCTTTTCAAGAAAAGGCTGCAACTTTTCTTTGTATTCGCACTTGTAACCGGCAAAGCCGCCCTCAAAGCCTAGCGCTTTGCATATACCATTCAGACAGGTATTATGCTTGATTTTTTCCCGATCTTGAATAAGATTTTGGGCGGATTGCTTTATCTGATCCGGCTGCACTCCATAAATCGGAACAATGTGAAAACACTTCAATGGCAGGTAAACTTTAGATTTGAACATAAGTCCTCCTTACAAATTATAATGTCCCACTGAAAATTCAGGTGTGCCTTGGACAAAAATGGAAAGACTTATGGATCTGCTACTATCGGAATGTTTAAATCAGCAGTAGTTGAGGGCTTTTGTTTGACAAAGGCACAAATGTCAACCGCGAGCCGCCCTCGCTCTCAGGCATAACCATAATTTTTATATATAAAAGAAACTGGTATATGTCAAGCAAATTTTAAAAAAAATTTCAAAAACACATCATATTGATCCCCAAAGACTTTATGATTTTTCCAAGCCGGTCGCGGCTGTGAATCAGCATCCCCAAGACCCGAATATCTGGGGACTCAGAAATCTCTCCGATGAAAAATGGGTGATCACGCTGGCGGACGGTACGATCAAAGATGTGGAACCGGGGCAGAATGTTACGCTGGCAATGGGAACGGAAATCGCTTTCGGGAAAGTCAGGGGGGAAATCCGATTGCAGGGTTTGTTGCTGAACCGCTTTCGCGGAAGATGGGTGTCCGGGCGGTAAAGACGACGCCTGCGACGACGGGCGCAGAGAAGTAATTGCAATTTGCCGTAGGGGTAAGCCCCCGTGCTTACCCTTCAACAATAGACTTCTTTCATAATGGTCGGGCGGCATGAAATGTTCCGAATTGCAGGGCGGGCATGAAATGCCCACCCTACAGAAAGGGCAACCACAGGGGGTTGCTCCTACGAATGTTGCCCTGATATTATAACAAAAAGCCGTCTGCTACGGGGCAGGCGGCTTTTTTATTTCATTCCTGACTGCCCTTCCAAGCCTGCAAAATAAAAATTGTTGACAAACATAAACAACGATATGTATAAATTAGAATAAATTGAGGGTGTGAATGTGGAAATGATGAAAAACCGGAGTCTTGTGAATGACAAAAAAATCGCTTAGATACCCATACAGCACGGGAGAAGAATTTGATAAAATGAAAAATATTACCGTTGAACTTTCTCAGCAGGAGCTGAATGAAATTTTGAAGGCTTATCATACGATCAGAATTTTTTGGGAAAAAATCATTTCGCCGAATGAATTATATCGTGATGAATTTTTAAAAGGTTTGGAAACAGCAAACACCGAAGTCAAAACAGGAGCTTTTGAGGAGGTCAGGACATTTGAGGACTTCATCTGTTAAACGCTCTTTGCAACGTACCAAGCGTTTCGGACGCGACATGATGAATTGATTACTCGGATTTATCGCCGATTAATCTTGACAATCTTTAAACTCTGTGAATAATTTGCTGATGCAATACACTTGGAATGAAGTCAAACAGCAGATTAATCTCAATAAGCATGGATTGGATTTTGCGGAAGCTGAAAAAGTCTTTGCAGCTCAGACCTTTACTTTTGAAGATAACCGTAAGGACTACGGTGAACAGCGCTGGGTGACAATCGGATTGCTGGGTGATAAGGTTGTCGTAATCGTGCATACAGAAACCGAAAAAGAAATCCGCATTATTTCTATGCGTAAGGCAAATAAAAATGAACAACTCCTATTCTTCAGAAATCTCTGATGATTATGATGAATATCCTGAAGTGACTCAGGATGATCTTGATCGTGCGGTCTTCCGTTCAGGACTCAGACCGGCAACATCAGATAAGCAGAAAATTACTCTCCTGCTGGATGCCGCTCTGATAGAATATTTCAAAGCCGAAGCCGGAGAGGCAGATTATCAGAAATTAATCAACGATACCCTGCGATGGGCAATAGAACACAAAAATTTGGGTAGCAGTACAGAAAGCGGTGATTCGGAATCTGAGATATGATATTTTTTAAAAGATTATCAGGTTGTTACTGTACCGTATCATTGCCTTATGCACCACGACCAAAAACAAAAAGAGAAACCGATGAACAACACCGTGCGTCAGAAATTGCAATATATTATAACACAATACGGCCGTTCCGTATGCGATGAGCCGAAACGCTGCGAGGGACTGCTACGGGATTTATGCCCGGAATAGCGGTCTTGTAGTGGTGTAGAAGAGGTGATTGCAGGGTGTCATTCTGAGCGGAGCGAAGAATCTCATTTTTTATAATACGCTGTTATAATAAGAGATTATTCGCTCCGCTCAGAATGACATGGACATGGTTCATCACCTCTTCCACACCACCACCAAGAGATTCTTCGCTGACCCTTCGCTCCGCTCAGGGCTTCGGCTCAGAATGACAGGATGTGCCTGCTTTTCGTTTCCTTCATGCTTTCGTGTTTATGTCTTAAACCGCTTTACAATTTTCAAAAGCAGGGCAGCAATGTCATAAATCGCCTGTGATGAGTTATTTGCCCGCGCCGCGGCGACGGCTGTGTCTTTGGATGCTGCGTTAACTTCATGAATACTTTTTGAAATATCCTGAATGCCCTTTGCTGCCTCAGCAGAAGATTTGGCAACTTCTTTAATGCCGTTTGCCAGTTCGTCCACATTTCTCGCCACATCATAAGCTGCTGCTGATATTTCTTCAGTTGATCTGGCAATGTCTCCCACCAAAGCTGAAGATGCTGCGGCATCATCGGAAACACGCTTTACAGCCGAAGAACCGGTCGCTACAGACTTTGAGATTTCGATTGCGGTCGCGGTCTGCTGCTGTACTGCCGAAGAGATCATCTCATTGATCTCTCCAATTTCGTTTATGACTTTGCTGATTTCTGTTCCGGCTGTCAGCACTTCATCGGTACACTGCTGAATCTGCTCGATCTGTCCGGTAATCTCATCGCTTGCCTCTGCGGACTGCTTTGCCAGTTCCTTGATTTCACCTGCCACCACCGCAAAGCCCCGCCCCGCATCTCCCGCGCCGGCAGCCTCGATAGTCGCGTTCAGCGCCAGCATGTTGGTCTGATCAGCGATGTCTTTGATGACGCCGACAATCTTTCCGATCTGCTTTGACGCCGCAACCAGCGCATCCATTTTGACGTCAATTTCTCCGGCTCTCCGGCCGGCGTTCACGGATATGCGGTTCGCCTCTTCGGTGCGGGCAGCAACCTCCTTCAAAGAAGCCGTCATTTCTTCCACTGAGCAGGACACAGCAGTAATTTTGGCAGAAGTTTCCGCGCCTGCCCCTGCCATGCGTTCCACATTTTCAGCGGTCCGATTTGCCAGTTCCGAAACCCTGTTAAATGTAGCGGATATTTGTTCGGTCATAGCCGCAATATTGGAAACCGATGCGCTTGATTCTTCCGTAGCAGACGCGACAGTGCTGACATTGGATGCAGCCTGTTCGGATGCCGCGGCAACCGTTTCAACCTGTCTGCTCATTGTTTTGGCAGACAAATCCATCTGTTTTGAAATATCCGACATTTCTTCGGATACTTCCGAGAGCATGTCGGTTGTGCCGGAAAGTTCTTTCATAATCCCCCGAAGCTTTGTCGCCATTTCATTGAGTGCTTTTGCCAGTATGCCGATTTCATCTTTTTCATCAACTTCTATACCTGCCGTAAGGTCTCCCGAAGCCGCAGATTTCGCAAATGTTACGCCTTTTGCCAGCGGACTGACAATCCCGCCTGCCGCAAACCGTACAATCCAAAAAGCAATCAGCGACACAATAAGCCCGGCGCAGACCTGATACATCAGAATACCTGCCCATGAGCTTTTCACTTCTTCAGCCAGCCTTTCAGCCTCAGCCATAACAATTTTACGGGGGATGGTAATCAGGACGCCCCAAGGCGTTTCGGTTTTTCCGATGCGGACGGCAACAGTTACTTCAATGTTGTCGCCACGGATTTCAGCAATTTCCTGTACTCCTTTCCGAAGACGGTCAAGAACTTCTTCCCAGCGATCCGGTATCAATGATTTCAAAGGCTTTCCGGAAAGTTCGGGCTTATCGGTAACTGAAGCCAAGATACCGTTATAACTGAAAATAGCAATTGCAGATGCGTCTGAGTAAATCTTTTTTTTCGCCTTGACTGCCAATTCCTGAATAAACTCCAGACGCATATCTATGCCGGTAATTCCGTAAAACTTTCCCTCGTAAATAACAGGAACAATCAGCGAGGTCATCAATATCTGCTTGCCTCCGACATTATATGAATAAGGATCAACAATATATGAATAAGGATCAACAATGCACTCTTTCCGAGTTTCACGGGGCAGAAGATAATACTCGCCTTTGCGGATTCCGTTTTCATCTTTTTCAGTATTTTCATAATCTTTTAATGCCTCGAGTCTGATTTCTCCTTCCGGCGTGCGAAACCAATATGGAATAAACCGTCCGGTCTTATCATGCCCGATGCTTCCTTCATAAATTTTATCCAATCCGTCCATGGCATCCGGCTCCCAACAGGTTCCGGCTGCGAAAAAATCATCGTTTCTCGCCAGCAGACCATGTAAAATTCCGTTAATTCGGTCTCTGTCAAATTTAAGATCAATTTTCGGGTCTTTGACGCCTGAAAATACATTGCTCAATGTGCGGACAGAATCCAAAGCAACCTCCAGTTCCGCTTTTATGGCAAGCCCCACATTTCCGGCGTCTGCTGTCAGTTGTTTCTGAGCGGCATTAATAGCTGATTCCACAGCGGATTTCACTGCCCGGGTTTCCATCTGTTTGGCAAGAATAATTCCGATGACAACCAGCACTCCGATAACTGTGATCAGACAGGTTCCGAAAAGAACGATAAGTTTTGTTTTCAATGAGTTGAATTTCATTGCCCACCCCTCTGTTATTTTTACTTTGTCAATTTTCCCTGACATGTCACCCTGAGCGGAGCGAAGAGTCTCATACCGAATCTCTATTGAAAGTATTCTCTCATTTTGTTTCCCGCAGAGATCACAGAGAAGAAAAGCCCACAGAGGACACAGAGTTTTTAAAAAATTCTCTGTGATCTCTGCGGTTTTTTCACGCTCTGTGAACTCTGTGGGGAACCCCTCCGGGGAAAAAATATCATATAAAGTCAAAAGAGATTCGGTATTAAATAGGATTTCAGCGTTTTTTCAAAAGCTTTGCGTAAAAACAATGCACAGCAGTCATATTCTTTGCAGGCATAAAATTCTTTTGCCCGTTCCATTTCCGATGAACCTTTTTTGACAACGGGCATCTGAATATCAGAAGCATCATCCAAATACAACTCGTACTTTTCCCATGACATTTTATGCTTGTAAAGCTCAAAAAGCGATTTGTCATGCGTAAAAAAGAATATCTGAAAATCGGTAAACTGTGTTCTCAGAATTTCAAGCAGCTTCAATCTGTTGCTCATGTCAAGGCTGATCAGCAAATCATCCAGCACCAGAATTTTCAGATATTCGCCGGTAAGCGTGCCGATCAGTTTTCGGATGACCGCAAAATAGACGGACACAGCCAGCGCAGAAAGACGGGCTTCGTTCAGAAAAGAATGATAATGTCCGATAGCCCTGTCTTTAAAATCTATTTCAATATTGATGAACGGTTCAACGCTTCGCTCATCAGCGGCGAATTTCTGCCCGAATACGAATTGTCTGATTTTAAAATCCCATTCAAAATAGCTGATGAAAAGATTCACCTCCCCGATAAGCTCATTGTTGACGAGCGATTTCAACGCATCAAAATATTCGGCAGGGTCTCTGATGTCCGACATCATCTGCCGATTTCCGACAGGGTAATCCTTGAACAATAAGCGAAGCATATCGTAAACATTGACGTTATCGTCACTCACCGCCGGCGAATAATGCACTTTGAGCAGCTTTCTGTAATCAAGCATGGGGATGAATACCGAAAGCCCTTTGATGAAATCCGTTCCTTCGGGAAGTTCCGTCAGACCGCCGTGTATGACAAGTTCTTTCCCGTTGGTGAATTTGAATCTGATTTCAGGCTCTTGGTCGCTGAAGATGTTCCTGTCTTTTGCGACAGACCCGAATTTATTTTTTGTTAAAAATTCCAATGCCCGATAAACGGAACTTTTTCCGCTGCCGTTTTCTCCGTACATCAGAACATTGCTGCCTTTGAAATCCAATTCAAAATCGCCGTAAAAAAAGCGGTAGTTTGAAATCCTGAGCCGGTCAATCCGCACTGCTTCGGCATTGCATGCCGGCGCGTCTGATGTTTTTTTATTAATGGGATCAAGCATTTCGTCAGTCATTCCAAGTTCCTTTGATGCCGGATTCTTATTTCAGTCCTGTTTCCTTTCTCGGACAAATCCGTGATGCCTCCGGCAAGATATTGTCAGGGCAGAAAATGTCAAGCGTTTAAAACCTCCCGCAAAACCGCTTTGATTTCCCGCAAAGAGGCGAGAGCGCACAGAAGGAAAATTCATCCAGAGACACACTGCCGGCTTGTCTGCCCCTGCGATTTTTTTCTCTGCGTGCTTTGCGCTTTTGCGGGAAACCTTTTATTTCCGAAAATGCTCGAAAGGATGTTTCACAACAATCGTTTCTTCTCTCCCGGGGCCCACGGAGACAATCTGTATCGGCGTTTCCGTCAGTTCTTCAATGCGGCGGAGATATTTTTTTGTATTTTCAGGCAATTTTTCCATTTTCCGCAAGCCGGAAATATCTTCGGTCCAGCCCGGCAGCGTTTCATAAACCGGCTTGCAGTCAGTCAGAATTTTCAGGCTTGCCGGAAAATCACGCACCGTCTTTCCCTGATATTCATATCCGGTACAAATGTTGATATGATCCAGCCCGCCCAGCACATCCAATTTGGTGATGACCAGTCCGGTCAGTCCGTTCAGACGCACGGCATTTCGCAGAATCACCGCATCAAGCCATCCGCAGCGGCGTTTCCGTCCGGTCGTCGCGCCGAACTCCGCGCCTTTTTTCTGAATTCTGTCGCCGATCTCATCAAACAGTTCCGAAGGAAAAGGTCCTTCTCCCACCCGCGTGGTGTAAGCTTTTACAATGCCCAGAATGCCTGAAATTTCTTTGGGTCCCACGCCGGTGCCGCAGCAGGCATTTCCCGCAACCGTATTTGAAGACGTAACATAGGGATATGTCCCGTGATCTATATCCAGATGCGTTCCCTGCGCGCCTTCAAACAGCACTTTCTTCCCGGCTTTGACAGCCTCGTGAATCTCCACAGAAACATTTGTAATATGCGGGGCAAAGCGTTCCGCATATTTGCCGAACTGCTCTATGATCTGATCCGGATTCACGGGTTCAGTTCCGAGATAGTGTTTGAGATAAAAATTCTTTTCTTCCGCAACGGCTCTGACTTTTTCGCTGAAAACTTCCGGCTCGATCAGATCGGCAAAGCGGATTCCCCTTCTGTTGGCTTTGTCTTCATAACAGGGACCGATGCCCCGTCCGGTCGTGCCGATTTTTTTATGCCCTTTCCTTTCTTCGCGGGCAATGTCAATCTGATTGTGATAGGGCATAATCAGATGCGCTTTTTCGCTGATTTTCAGATTGTCCGGGCTTACGGAAATGCCTCTGCTGATTAAATAGTCAATTTCATCCAGCAGCACTGCCGGGTCCACGACCATTCCGTTTCCGAGCAGACAGATTTTTTTCTGCAATATACCCGAAGGCACTAAATGGCTGATAAATTTTTCGCCGTTCACGACCATCGTATGTCCCGCGTTGTTTCCGCCCTGAAACCGCGCCACGACATCCGCAAATTCCGCCAGAAGGTCCACAATCTTGCCCTTGCCTTCATCTCCCCACTGGGTTCCGACAATAATAATATTTGACACGCATTTCTCCTTATAAGCATTTAAAATGAATCAACTGTGATTTTTTCGTTTTGCCCGAAAAAAATTCTGAATCAGGTTTCTGCATTCCGCCTCAAGAATACCCCGAATGATCTCAGGATGATGATTGAGACGGGCATCATCCGGCAAATCATACAGCGAACCGGCTGCGCCCCACTTCGGGTCCGCCGCGCCGAAAACGATCCTTGACACTCTGGCGTGAATCATTGCGCCCATGCACATCACACAAGGTTCAATGGTAACATAGAGTGTTGTATTTAACAATCTGTAATTCCCAATTTTCTGACAGGCTTTCCGCAGAGCCAGTATTTCGGCGTGTGCGGTGGGATCAGACAGGGAAATGACCTGATTGAAGGCTGCTGACAGGATTTCCCCGTTTTCATCCGCAAGCACCGCGCCCACCGGCACTTCCTGAAACATTGCGGCTTTCCGCGCTTCTGCCAATGCCGATGTCATCAGCTTTGTGTGATTTTGATATATCATATTGAAAATGTCAGCTTATCAGTTTTGAACAAAAAATATTTTCAAGTTAGCGTTGACATGCTTCCCGCAATAGCTTATACAGGAAAGAAATTTTTATGCGCCCGTAGCTCAGTTGGATAGAGCGTCGGACTTCGAATCCGCAGGCCGCAGGTTCAATTCCTGCCGGGCGTACCAATATTATAATATTATAAATACAAGGGTTAGCCCCTTCCGGCTAATCCTTTTTTTGTTTTTGCCGTGTTCCTTTTGACAAATCGGCTGTTTTTTTTTATATATGAGTTACGCAGTTGTATTTTTGAATTTCCGTTCCCTCACGCCGCGTCTGTCCGGAGTGCTGAAATGAAATTTTAGCACTGCATCATTGCTAAAATTCGCTCCGCTCATTTCAGCACTCCGGAGCAGACCGAGCGAGATTCGCTCGCGGCGCGTGGAACGAAACTTCAAATCCTATGCTGTTTGATTTATATTTACATTTATAAAACAATTTCTGTCAACAACAACCTATCATAATTGAAAAACAGGCATTATTATTATGGATCAGTCACAGTCGGCGCATAACAAACGCAAATTTCAGAGAATTGATAAAAAAATTCCCATAGAAGTGAACCGGCTCTGCTATCCCCTGCCCCTGTATCCCGGAGAAAGCTGTGTTTGCAAAAATATCAGCGCCGGGGGTGTATGCTTTACAATTTCAAATTTTTATGAACCCGGCGCGGTGCTGAGTCTGAAAATCAGCATCCCCGGATGGCAGGGATATAAAAAACCTTTTTCTTTTCTGGTGGATATAGCTTCGGAATCCCCGCTCACGGCTATCGGCGAAGTGGTCTGGTGCAGAGAGCATTCAGCGGCTTCCGACTATGAAATCGGGATTAAATTTTTGAATATCTATGAAGATGATTACCGCGCATTGATAAAATATTTGGAAGCGCAATTAACTTAATAAATGACCGCATATTTTCCGGGGGAGGTTTTTTCCGGTACAGACAGGTCTCTGACCCAATGCCGTTAAGTTAACAATTTCGTAGGTCGGGGTGAGCCTGCGAACCCCGACATCATCCGGTTTGCAGACATCATCCGGCAAGTGTTGGGGTTCGCAAGCTCACCCCAACCTACATTTTTCTCTTAACTTAATGGCATTGAGGGGCAACCCCCCGTGGTTGCCCTTTCCGGAAGATAAGATTGCCCTTTCCGGAGGGTAAGCACAGGGGCTTACCCCTACGCAACATTCTTGAATGTGAAACGAATATGAAACAGAAAATAAAAAACATCATTCTTCAGGCAGCGGCAGACGCACACAAAAACGGTCTGCTGCCTTCGGCGATTTTTCCCCCGGCGGATGTTGAAGCGCCCAAAACGGAAGCCCACGGGGATTTTTCAACCAATATTGCAATGGTTATGGCGTCGGTTCAGAACCGTTTAATAAAAAAGCCGCCCCGCAAAATTGCCGAAGCGATTCTCGCTCATCTCAAAGACCCGGACCGTCTCATTGCCAAAACAGAAATTGCGGGTCCAGGGTTTATCAATTTTTTTATTAACATATCCGCATGGCATCCTGTTCTGAATGAAATACACGAAGCCGACGGCAGATACGGTGCTTCAGCCATCGGAAACGGAAAAAAGATTCAGGTGGAATTTGTGAGCGCAAATCCTACGGGACCGCTTCATGTGGGACACGGCCGCGGGGCAGCCGTAGGGGACAGCGTGGCAAATATTCTTTCCTTCTGCGGATATGACGTGCAGCGGGAATACTACATCAATGATTCAGGAAGGCAGATCAACACGCTGGGACGCTCCGTGTTTCTGCGTTGCAAAGAACTGTCCGGGCAGAAAACGGATTTTCCTGAAGACTGTTATCAGGGCGATTATATTCGGGATATTGCCGCAAAAGTCCGGGAGCAGAAAGGCGATGCGCTGCTGGCTCAGGAGGAAAGTCAGGCGATTGCCCATTGCGCCCGACTTGCCGCAGACGACATTTTGGCGGGCATCCGTCAGGATTTGGCGGATTTCGGCGTCAGCTTTGACCGGTGGTACAGCGAGCAGAGCCTTTTTGACGCCGGCGTTGTCACCGCGGTCATTGAGGATTTCCGCAAGCGGGAGACGATCTATGAAAAAGACGGCGCGCTCTGGTTCAGAACTTCTGATTACGGCGATGAAAAAGACCGGGTGGTGGTGAGAAGCAACGGACAGACAACGTATTTCGCTTCTGACATCGCGTATCATCAGGACAAATTCCGGCGGGGATTTGACCGGGTTGTTGACGTGTGGGGCGCGGATCATCACGGCTATATTCCCCGCATGAGCGCATCAGTGCAGGCTTCGGGTCACAGCAAAGAGCAGTTTCATGTGATTCTGGTGCATTTGGTCAATCTGCTACGAGCGGGACAGCCTGTGGCAATGTCAACCCGCTCCGGCGAATTTGTCACCTTGCAGGATGTGGTGAATGAAGTGGGAAAAGACGCGGCTCGCTTTATTTTTCTGACCCGGCATTATGAAAGCCCGCTGGATTTCGATCTGGAGCTTGCCAAGCAGAAAAGCAATGACAATCCGGTGTATTATGTGCAGTATGTTCACGCCCGAATATCGAGCATCATCGCCAAAGGGGAGGAAAGAGGCATCCGGATTTCCGAAATGCTGAAAAATTCAAAGCTTTCCGAAACGCTTCCCCTGCTGAAAGAAGCCGAAGAAATTCAGTTGATGAAAACCCTGGTACGCTATCCCGAAGTAGTGGAAACCGCCGGTCAGTTCATGGAACCGCATCGCATCACCTATTTTCTGATGAGTCTCGCTACCGAGTTTCATGCCTACTACAACAAGCATAAAGTTCTGGCTGATGATCCGCTGCTGTCCGCAGGCCGTCTGTATCTGGTGCTTGCCATACAGAAAGTCATCCGAAACGGTCTCAGACTTCTCGGTGTTTCAGCCCCGGAAAAAATGTGACGAATGAGAAAAACCAACGCCAGAAATGCAGCTCCCCGTAAAGAGGGAGAATCTTTTTTATTATTTGTTTTCAAGCAGTTCGGAAAATGGATACTGGCTTTTTTTTATTCTGTGTGGATATTTGTGCTGGGCATTCTCGTGGGCAGAGAAACGACGCCGGTAAAGTTTGATATGAAAGATATAGGAAAAGAACTGGCAGCCTTGAAAGCATCGGTGATGCGTGAGGAGGAGAGGCGTTCTGTAACGGATCAGAAGTTTTTCCATGAAAAGCCGCCTGAATTTGATTTTCATGAAGAGCTGAAAAACAGCAGGAGCGATATCGGACTGAAAGTGACGATAGCCGAACAGCCTGCCGATTCCGAATCTGCTGCAAGCGAATCCGGTAACGAAGCAGGTGACCCGGCATCTCAGCAGACGCCTTTAAAAGCAAAAAAAGAAGACAGTCCGAAAGAAAGCGAGGCACTGTCGGAACAACCTGAAAGCGATAAAGCCGGCGGCGCGGATGAACCCGGAAACAGTATTACGATTCAGATCGCATCGTTCAAAGATTTGAAAGATGCGGAACGGATGGTCTCGGAACTCAAAGAAAAAGGATACGGCAATACTTATGTGGCTGTGGGACAAATCGCCGAAAAAGGCAGATTTTACAGGGTGAGAGCCGGTTTTTTCAAAAGCAGAGACGAGGGCAGAGGCATGTTGAACAGTTTGAAAAAAGAGAATTTAAGCCCCTTTTTCACAAGCCGTGATTAATTGAAAAAAAGTTTCTCGCAAAGCACGCTAAGAACGCAGAGAGTTAAGAAACTGAGTTTTTTAAAAAAACTCAGTTTCTTGCATAAGCCGGATATTGCGTCTTTGCGCCCTTTGCGTACTTTGCGAGAACCCTTTATTATTTCTCGCAAAGCACGCTAAGAACGCAGAGAATTAAGAAACTGAGTTTTTTAAAAAAACTCAGTTTCTTGCATAAGCCGGATATTGCGTCTTTGCGCCCTTTGCGTACTTTGCGAGAAACAAAAGCATCTTTGCGAGAAACTTATTGTAGGAATCGGAAATGAAAATTACAAAAGAAGAAGTCATTCATGTGGCAAATCTGGCACGTCTCGACTTGGACGAAGCCTCTATAGAAAAATTTGTCGGGCAAATCGGGACCATACTGGAATATGTTGACAAACTGAATCAGGTTGACACCGAAGGCATCAAGCCGACGTCCCATGCGATTTTCCTGAGCAATGCCTTTCGTGAAGATGAGGAAAAACAGCATCTTGAAAGAGACCTGTCGCTCGCCAACGCCCCGGAACAGGAAGACGGAAGTTTTATTGTCCCGAAGGTGATATAGACGGAGTGCAAAAATTCTCGTTTCTCGTTCCCACGCTCTACGTGGGAATGCAGACCGGACGCTCTGCGTTCTTTTCCGGAGTGCGGAAATGAAATTTTCGCCTCTCCCTACCAAAAGGAAAAAACATGAAACTGTATGAGTTGAGCATACATGAAGCATATCAGCTTTTAAAAAATAAAGAAATATCTTCAACAGAACTGACGCGGGCGGTTCTTGAGCGCATTCACGCCGTGGAGGAAAAAGTAAATGCCTACATCACGGTGCCTGACGAGACCGCAATCGCTCAGGCGGAGCTTGCCGACAAAGCCATTTCACAGGGAAATATTTCACCGCTGACCGGCGTTCCTTTGGCAGTCAAAGACCTGATGTGTACCGAGGGACTTCTCACCAGTTGCGCGTCAAAGATTCTGGAGAATTTTATTCCGCCTTATAACGCCACCGTCATTGAAAAGCTGAAAAATCAACATGCTGTGATTATCGGCAAAACCAACATGGACGAATTTGCGATGGGATCGTCCACCGAACATTCGGCAGTCAAAATTACGCACAACCCTTGGGATTTGGAGCGGATTCCGGGCGGTTCCAGCGGCGG
>DZCT01000449.1 GCA_022736535.1 Desulfatirhabdium butyrativorans
TTATCTTCGAAACGGCTCTTTTTTATTAACCCGGCAGATCGCAGAACCGCTTTCCTGTATCTGTTCCCAATCTCTGTTTCGGGAACAGAGGCTTCCGGTCTGCTGACTTTCCACGATGAGGTAACTGTATGAAGAAATTGATGATGACTCTGTTCATTGCGCTTTTTTCTCTGCAATTTTCCGGAATGGCGCTCTCTCAGGACCTGGAAGTCAATGAAAAAAAAGTCTTTGATGAATTTGCAAATCTCGTTCCAAAAGATAAAGTCATCAGCATCGAAGATTTTAAGAAAGTCCATGAGGAAATCCTTTCAGGCAAGAGAAAGGCATATATCATTGATTGCAGAACCCATCCCGAATTTTATGCTTTTCACATCGAAGGTTCGGATCATATCCATGCGGGTCACATGTACACGATTCCGAAATATATCAAAGACCCCAATGCGGAAATATACACCCTGTGCCGAACCGAAAACCGCAGTTTCTATGTAAGCGGTTTTCTTTACAAATACGGCTACAAAAATGTCCATGTGGTTCAGGGCGGTGTTGTGGCATGGATAAAAGCGGGAAATCCTGTGGTCAACCAGTTTGCAGGGAAATTTGTGGTCACAGAGTATCATAAGGAGTTCAGCGAGGAAGGCAAATACCGTATAAGAGAATTTCATCCTTATTGATAAATCAAACTGTTACAGGGAGGCTGCATTGCTGAATCAGCTTCCCTGATGTTTACAGAGATATTTACAGATCGAACAGAGAAATAAAAACATGAAACGGCATACAGCACTGTTCATCACTACAGTGGTACTCGCTGTTGTTTCGGCAGCCTCTTCCCTGGCACGGGAAGACACAGGCTGCATCACATGTCACAGCGATGAACAGAAAATCAAATCGCTTTACATACCTCCTAAAATAGAGTTTAAAAAAGAAGAAGGAGAGGGATGAGCGGGAATCCTTCCCCCGGTTCGGGCGGAAGATATGTATAAAGGTTTTTTAGTTGATAAAACCTTGTTAGACAGCGATCCGCATTTGAAAGAATCCTGCACTTCTTGTCATAAGGGAAATGAAGCCGCGGCAGACAAAGAAACTGCTCACAAAGGTTTGATAAAAAGACCTTCTGACGATTTGAACGTATGCGGGCAGTGCCACGAGGAAATTGCAGAGAGATACAAAAATTCTCTCCATTACACCGCGGCAGGATTGCGCCATGGACTTATCGGCAGATTTTCCGAAGATGAAGTGAAAATATTTGACAGCAATGTGTTTCAGCAGTCATGCCGAAGCTGTCATGCCTCCTGCGGCGACTGTCATGTGAAGGGACCCGTGATCGGGAAAATATGTACGGGGCTTCTTCAGGGACACAAATTTGTCAGAAAAGATGAAGCCAAAACCTGCGCATTCTGCCACGGCGGACGGATTTATCCTGAATTTACGGGACAGTACGGGGTGGTAAAAGATGTCCACTATGAGAAGGGAATGAAATGTCTCGACTGTCATAAAAAAGATGAATTTCACGGGGACGGGAACGCTTACACATCCAGAAGAGATGTCAAATTGAAACCCGCGTGTATTTCCTGCCATCCTTCGGGAAAAGAAAAAAGTGAAAAAGCGGCGAACGCGCATGAAAAGCACAGGGATAAAGTCTCCTGCACCGCGTGTCATGCCTTGTCAACATATAAAAACTGTTACAACTGTCATCTCGGCAAAGGCGCGGAATCGAAATCAGGTTTTTTCCTCGGCAAAAACCCGAGAAACAAAAATATCGTGACCACCTTGAGATCAGTCCCCACGGCAAGAGACACATTTGAAGCCGCGGGCATAAAGATGAAAAAATACGATTCTCTGCCCAATTACTGGGATACCGTGCCTCATGTGCTGAGAAAAATGACAGAAAGAACCAACAACTGCAATATGTGCCATCTGATAAAAATGGGCTTTCTTACAAAGGAAAAACTCATAAAGGACGGTTCCGGGGCAAATGAAGAACTGATATTCACTCCGCAGCCGATCAGAGAAGAGAAATAACGTCGGTCTGATGCGGAACATCACAGAAACTTACCGGCATCTTATAAAAAACAGCTTATCATCTGAAATCAGACCAGTGAGGACAGTGCTATGATTATTACATGCAAGCAGTGTAAGACAAGCTTTAAACTGGATGAAAAACTTTTGAAGCCGGACGGCTCCAAAGTCAAATGTTCAAAATGCAAGACTGTTTTTGTCGCCTATCCTGCGGCGCCCAAAACCGGTAAGATGTCAACGGGACTGAGGCTTCGACAGGAGCGTAAAGCAGAGTCCAAGGTTCAGTCCCTTAAAATCCGCAAGACAGAAGAAACACTGGCAAAGCTGAAGAAGCAGGAACTTTATGAGGAAGAAGCGGGCGCTGAAGCAAATCAGTTGCAGGGCTTTGATCTGTCGGGAATAGAAGAAATGCTCAAAGCGGAGCAGGAGGAACAGACGGCGCGGGAAATAGCCAAGAAGAAGGCGCAGGCGGCTTTGTCTGAGACGGCGGCTGATAAAAAGCCCGCTGTGTCCCCCCTGTCAGCAGATAACGCGGAAGAAGACGGAGATTTGCCCGTTATGGCGCAAGTATCCGAAAAGAAAAAAGAAGCAAAAATACCGCCCCCGCCGGAAATTGAGACAAAGCTTGCAGAAGAAAAATCCGTACAGAAAGCAGAACCTGAAACATCAAAGCATCTTGACGTGTTGGGCATTGAGGAGATGCTGAAGTCCGCAGAAGCTGAGGAAATTGATTCGGAAAAAGCGCCGGATCTGTCTTTTGATCTGGATTTCAATGAGAAGCCTGCGGCTGAGGAAGAACAGGCGTCCGCAAAGAAAATGCCCGGACCGGAAGATAAAGAAGACCTGCTCGGCATCGAAAAAATGCTGCTGAAAGACCGCCCCCCGGGAGAATCGCCGTCGCGGAAAAAAGAGCCGGAAGCCCTCTCATTTGATCCGGATTTCGATGCGACATTTGTAGCAGAAAAACAGCCGGCAAAATCGGAAGCCGAAGCTGAAACCGAGGATCTGCTCGGGATCGGCGATATGCTCAAATCGCCCGAAGCGGGTCCCGAAGATTTGATTTCCGATAAAAAGCCCCTTAAAACCCGACTTGCCACAAAATCCGAACCCAAACCTGAAAGCGATGACCTGCTCGGCATCGGCGATATGCTCAAATCGGAACCGGAAGTAAAAAAAGGAAAAGAAGCGGAAGACCTGTCACTTCATCCGGATGCGGAGTCGGATACAGATCAATCCGAAGAGAAAATCAAATTTGAAGATACTGAAGAATTTGACTTATCCGATCTTGATGAAACGCCGCTGAGTGAGGAAGAAATAAAATCGGCAGATGAAACCGAAACATCGGAACAAGGTCTTAAAGAAATAGACAATCTTGATCTCTCGGATTTTGACGGAATGCTTGAGGCAGATAAACCCGCGGCGGCTGAAAGCAAAACAAAAAATGAAGGAGAATTTGATCTGGATATGGATATGGATTCCGACGGCGAAGAATCGGTGAAAGACGAATCGGAAGACATTGATCTTGTGATGGATATGGATCCCGAATTTAAGACAATGGAATTCAACGCCGCCAATATGTACAGCGCGCTGGATGAACTGATTGACATGGATGAAAAGCCGGTTGTCGAAAGGGGCTTCGATGATAAGAAAAATATATCGTTAGATATGAATGTGGAGCTGGCATCCGATGTTGGGCAGGGAAATAAAAACGATCAGAAATATGAGGCTGATGAGTCAGTTAAAACAGATAAAATAAATGATTCGGATAAGGAGATTGAATTTGATCTTGATGCGGAGACGGAACCTGCTGAAAATGCCCCGCAAGATTTAGATTTTGATTTGGATTTTGAAGGCGGCGAACCTGAACCGGCTTCCGCAGAAGCAGAGACAGGCGCAGAAAGTCCCGAAGGACTGTCTCTTGATCTGGATTTTGAATCGGGAGAAGCCCCGCCGGAACCTGAACCGTC
>DZCT01000450.1 GCA_022736535.1 Desulfatirhabdium butyrativorans
GGTGATGGCGGAACGGATTGCGGCATTGACTCAGGAGGCAGAACCGCTTCTCGAAGCGCGCACGGAGGCGACAAAATACAAAGAATCTGCGGAGCGGCTGATTTCTCTCGTTTCCTATCCGGCACAGTTGCAACTGATGGCAGATGTCGCGGAAAAATTTCCCCGCAAAGATGTTCTGCTGGTGGAATGGCGTTACAATCAGGGAAATCTCACATTCACTCTGGAAAGCGAGAAGCCGGACCCCCGCTACTATGTTGAGACATATCAGAAACTGCCCGGATTCAAAGATGTCTCAGCAGAGCCGGGGCAGAGACCGAATCAGCTTGAAGTGAAAATGGTTGTGGGAAGTGAGAAATAACAGCATCGCAGATGCGAGATATTTGTAGCATGAGAAATAACAGCATCGCAGATGCGAAATGTTTGTAGCAATGAGAAATAAGATAAGAACAGCATCATGCGAAATATTTTTAGAATCATTAATAAATGATAATTTCAATCCGAGAAATCCGAAAAATCTGTGATACTGAATGGCGTCGGAATCCGAGGCTGCGCGCCGGAATTTGGCTTATCGTGTTTGTCTTATTTGCCTATCTGCTGATGCTGCTTTCAGACTGGAAACAGACGCTGAAAACTGAATACCAGAATCTTACCGGCCGTCTGGGGCGTCTGGAAATTCTTGCCCGGCAAAAAGAATGGGCAGACCGGGTGGATATTGCAAAATCTCTGATGATACAGATGGAAAGCCGATTCTGGAAGGCAAACAGTCGCGGGTTGGCGCAGGCGCAGATGCAGATGTGGATTGACGGTTTATTGAAAAAAAATGAAATTGCAAATAGCCGGACACAGGTAGAACCTGCGCGGGACATCACAGGATATGAGGGGCTATGGCAGGTTGCTATCAGAATAGAAGGGAACTTTGCTCCTGACAGGCTTTTGGATTTGCTGCGCAGCGTTGAAAGCTATGAGCAAATCGTAACAGTGGAGCAATTGGATGTGATAAACTATGGAACGCCTCGTTTTACGATGGTGATGAAGGCATATTTTCAGGCAGGCTCATAAGCACGAAATCATGAAAAAAAGGTTCTCGCAAAGGCGCAAAGAGCGCAAAGATTTCTCGTTCCCACGCTCTGCGTGGGAATGCAGAATGGACGCTCCGCGTCCGGCGTTCCCGTCTGCGGGCGGACGCTTTCACGCGGAGCGTGGGAGCGAGAAAAAATTTTTTTCCTTTGCGCTCTCTGCGTTCTTTGCGAGAAATTCATCTTATGAATTTACTGACAGGAAAATTTCGGACACCGATATTAGCAGGACTATTTCTCATTTTTGCTTTCACTATATCTCTATGGCTTTCACCTCGGCCTTCAAGTCTTATTGAGATGAGACAAGTTGAAGATTTTCCCTGGACCATGCTTTCTGTAGAAAAAGGAAAAAATCTTGACGAGGCTTTTCAAATACTTGTCCGCCAACAGCCATGGGGATGTGAAAATAATGAAGCAAAAAGCCGGAAGCAGAAATGGTGGCAGCTCCGGGGCGTGGTGCGGGAAGGCGACAAGCATTTTGCACTCATAGAAACGGAAGATAAAAAAACAGGCAGATATATTCAGGGCGATGTCCTTCCCGGAGGAGAAATTCTGAAAAGTGTTCACAGCAGCTATATCGAAGTACAGTTTGAAGATAATATTTATGCTTACAGACTGTTTACATTGAAAAATGAGAAGTGATATGATTCAATTTAATTTAATGAATAAAAATAAACGATTACTTTATCCGGCAGTATGCCTTTGTCTCGCTTTGCTGCTCAACGGCTGCGTCCTCTTCAGTCATATAAGACTGTCAAAAATAGGCTCAGATATACAATTTCCGGAAGTGTTGCGGAAGCCGAGTATCGAGGAATCGCAATGGAGCCGTATCCGCCTCGGAGCATTGAAAATGTTTTCTGAGGAAGCAGCAGCAAAACGGGAAACACAGTTTATGGAAACGCCGAAAATCAACACGCCTTCTGTGAATGTCTCAGACAGCGGCGATCAGAGAAAAACAGCGTTCAGAGGCAAACCGGTTGCAATCAATCTGGATTCGCTGCCCCTGCCCGCGTTTGTCAACGAGGTTTACGGCAATATCCTTAAAACTTCTTTTGAAATTGAGTCAAGCCTGCGGAGCAAAAATGACTTGGTAACGCTTCGCACAGAAGGAACTGTCTCGCTCTCGGAACTTGACTCTTTAGCAAGACAGGTGCTTGAAAACTACGGCGTGAGCGTGGAGCGGCAGGGAGATTTGCTGCGATTTGTGCCGGGTATGCCGGGAACATCGGGTTCCGGAGAGCCGCCCCTGCTGATCAGCGGTCTCACACTGCCGGAAGTCCCGATTTCTCATCGCCCGGTCTTTCAGATGGTGCCGCTCAAAGTCGTAAGAAATGTTCATGTTGCGGGCTGGCTGAAACAGGCATACAAAGGGCAGAAATTGGAAATCCTCGAAGACCCGGAACGCAACGCTGTTTTGCTCATGGGGACGCCGGATGTTGTGGGACAGGCATTGAAGGCGATTCGCGTATTGGATCAGCCCTACATGCGGGGGCGTCACAGTGTCCGTATCGAACCTGTGTTTCTGAAAGCCGAGGAATTGGCAGGTCAGTTGTCGGAAGTGCTTAATTCTGAAGGATATTCCGCCACACTGAGACCGCCGATGGGCAGCATTATTATCCTGCCGGTTAAGACCATAAACGCCGTGCTTGTGTTTGCAGCGGATAACGCTGTATTGGAGCATGTCAAAGACTGGGCAGGCGTTTTGGATCGCCCCGGACAGAAGATTGAGGATCGTGCCAGCTTCTTTTACTATCAGGTTCAGAACACCCGTGCGGCTGAGATGGCAAAAATGTTGCAAAAAATTTTGTCCGGAGTGTCAGTCGAAGGCGCGCCTGCTGAAAAAACGGAACAAACAGAGAAAGCAGAAAAAATAGTAGAAAAAGCCTCAGCAAATGCCCCGAAACTCGTCGTGGACGAAGCCCGCAACGGGCTTATTTTTCAAGGAGATTTAAATTCATGGGAACGTCTCCTGCCGGTGATTCATGAGATGGACTGTCCGGTTCGGATGGTGCTGATTGAAGTCACAATAGCTCAAGTCACGCTGACCAACGAAGAAGGCTTCGGCGTTGAATGGCTGCTTAAAAATCTCAATATTGAAAATGATAAAGGGATTCTTCAGACATTGGGAGGACTCGGCATCGGATCGGGCGGACTGACTTACACGCTGAACAATGCGGGGCAGACACGAGCGATTCTCAATGCTTTTGCCTCCAAAAACCGCATGACGATTCTTTCCACGCCCCGCATCATGGTGAAAAGCGGCGGAAAAGCGACCATTGACGTGGGAACGGAAGTTCCTATCATTACCAAGCGCAGCACGTCATCGGATTTGCAGGAAGACGGCAACAGTTCGGTTTTGCAGGAAATTCAGTATCGAAAAACCGGCGTGCTGCTCAGTGTCAGCCCGGTTATTCATTCCGGCAGCCGCATTGATCTGGAGATTTCTCAGGAAGTCAGCGAATCCCAGCCCAATACGACCAGCGACATATCCAGCCCGAATATCTTCACTCGCAGAATCAACACGGGGCTGGGCTTGAAAGACGGCGGGTCTGTGCTGCTGGGCGGCCTGATTTCAACCACGAACAGCAAAGGATATTCGGGCATACCGCTGCTGAGTGAGATTCCGGTGCTGGGACATTTGTTTCGTGTGGAAAAAGACTCGGGCGAGCGAACCGAACTCATTATGCTCATTGTGCCGTATATCATTGACAGCAGCGAGGCTGCGGAAGCTGTTACGGAGTCTTTTCAGAACCGGCTGCAAGAAGTGAGAGAAGCGAGAAGTGAGAAATGAGAACTCGGTAGGGCGGGGTTACGTCCTCGCCGCACGGAAGGGTAATCAGCGGCGGTGGCAATCTGTTCTCAGCCCGGGCCCGCCCTGCCGGCATCTTTTAATTTTTGATAGCG